>JBCCOR010000331.1:0-5713 GCA_039025295.1 Acidobacteriota bacterium | reverse complement strand
CAGCTTGAACGGCGCCAGCGCGGTCGCGTCGGCGGCGCGCGCGGCGGGCAGATCGAAGAAGACGACGCCGACGCCGGCGACCGCCATCTCGGCAGCCCGCGGCAGCACGCGCAGCGGATCGCCGGGCCAGGCCAGGGCGTCGAGCAGCACCGGCTTGCCGGGATCGCGCGTCGCCACGGTCTGGATTGCGGCGGTGATCGCGGCGTCGGCCGACGGCGCCAGCGCCAGGCCGTCGGCGTAGGCCGCGATGTCCTCGTCGTAGAGCGTTCCGAGCAGCGCGACGTCGGCCGGCAGCGGACCGACGATCACCCGCGCGTCGCTCTGACGGCCGGTGATCGCCACCGCCGCGCGCTTGATCACGAACGCCAGCTGCTCGGCGTCGATCGCGGCGTCGGCAGCGTTCGACGGCCGCCACGCCAGCTGCAGATGCGCCCGCGGCCCGGCCGCGGCGGCGATCGCGGCGATCTGCTCGAGCTCGACCTCGAGCGCGTCGAGATGCTCGAGCACCGGCGTCGGCGTCTGCAGCACGAGCGTCAGCCACGGCGTGCCGCCGGCCGCGGCGACGCGCGCGAAGTCGGCCGGCACCCGCGACGGCGCGGCGGGATCGTCGAGGGTCGTCGTCCAGTGGACGTAGAGCCGCATGGTCTCGGCGTCGACCGCCGGGCCGGCGGCCAGCGCCTCGGCGAACGCGGCGTCCGGCGGCGCGGCCAGGCGAACGCCCGCGCACGGATTGCACGGCGGCCGCGGCTGTGCATCAGCCGCGGCGGCGAGCACCAGCGCGGCGAGCAGCGCGAGCAGCGCGCGTGCGATCGAGGAATTCGGAGCGGCGAGGGACAAGAGCGACGATCTCATGAAGGCGATCTCAGGAAGGGCGATCGAATGGGTGAGACGAACGCGACAGGTGGATGGGCAGGACGGACGGGACGCGGCGCGGCCGCGCGGGTTGCTGCACCGCAAGCTTATGATCCGCAGGGCTGTCTTGGACAGACCCAGGACGACGATCGCGGCCCGGAGGCGACGGCGGCGTCCTCCTCAGGAGACGGGATCGCGGACCCAAGGTTGCAGCGCAGGCCGGATCGACGGCGCCGCACAGCGCGCGGCCGGCGCACACGGTGACCTTCTCTGCAGGATGGATGCCGGTTTACCCTTCGACAGAATGCGCGGTTGCGCTGCATTACCGCCTCGGATGCGCTACACTCGTTTGCTGTCATGACCACGACCGCATCGATCGACGACGCAGCGGGCAGCGAGCCCGTTCAGCTTTCGCTATTTTCGGACATCGGCGACGACGAATTGGGCGTCGCCGCGACCCTCGACGCCGTCGCGCCGGCCGCCCTCCCGGCGCCGCCCGCGGCGATCCCACACGCCGCGGACGACCGCGCGCTCGCCAGCGACGCGATCGACGCACCGACGCCCTTCGACGTCGACGACGCGATCGACGCAGCCGACGACGACGCGATCGACGCAGCCGACGACGACGACGCGGCGCGCGCGGCAACGCTGCTGGCGCGGCTCAACGCGCGCCTGCCGATGCCGCTCGCCAGCGTTACCCTGACCTACAACCGCAGCCGGATCGTCTCGACCCAGCCGGCTGCCGATCACGACACGCTGCATCTGCGCGTCCACCGCTGCTTCGCCGACGCCGACGACGCGGTGCTCGACAGCGTCGCGCGCCTGATCGACCCGTCGTCGACCCGCGGCCAGCGCCGCCAGGCGCTGGTCGTCGTGCGCACGCACTTCGGCGCACACGCGGCCGCGGCGCGCACGCGGCCGACCCTGCGGCCGATCGGCCAGGCCTTCGACCTGGCCGTGCGCCGCGACGCGATCAACCGCGACTGGTTCGACGACAACCTCGACGTCGCGATCACCTGGGGACGTCGGCGCGCGCCGCGGCGGCCGCGCCGCGGCGGCGTGTCGATCCGCCTCGGCAGCTACAGCGTCGAGCACGATCTGATCCGCATCCATCCGGCCCTCGACCGTCCCGATCTGCCGTCGTGGGTGCTCGACACGATCATTCATCACGAAATGCTGCACGCGGCGCTGCCGCCCGTGCAGCGCGGCCTGCGGCGGATCGTGCACTCCGCGACCTTCCGTCGACGCGAGCGCGCGTTCTCCCACCACGCCCGCACCGAGCGCTGGCTCGAACGCAATCTGCTCGCCCTGGTCCACGGCACGCCCTTCCACGCAGACCCGGCCGACGACGACGACGCGACCGCGCCGTCCTGACCCAGCCGCCCCCCGCCGGCAGCCTCCCCAACGCAAATCGCCTCCCGACTTCGCGAAGAAGCCTGGGAGGCGATGATGCGGGCGCGCGGCAGCCGCCGCAGGCGACTCACTCGGTGAGACTCACTCGGTGAGACTCACTCGGTGAGACTCACTCGGTGAGACTCACTCGCTGATCGTGATCACCTTCACACCCGAGGTGCTGGCGCCGGACGAAACGTAGCCGATCCCGCCGGGATTGGACCGCACGAAGGCGATCGCCTGATCCTCGTTGGGCACCTCGGGCGGCGGCACGGCGCGGCCGGAAAAGATATTGCGCTGCCAGTAGTTCTTGATGCTCGCGATCGAGCGACCGTGCACTTCGCGCGAGAACGCCTCGCGCACCGACGAGCTGTCGACCAGATCGACCGGCGCCACGGCCACGCCGGACTCCCAGGTTTTGACGCGCTTGAGGAGCATGCGCGAGATCTGGTCGCTGCTCAGCGCACCAACCGGGTTGTTCGGATGGACGATCACCTGGTACGTCCGCGCCTGCTGGGCCGCCAGCGGCCCCAGCGCGACGACCAGCGCCAGCGCGATCAGGATCGAGCCGAGAATCCGAGCTGTTCGATGGTTCATGGGTGTCCTTCCGAATCAATCGGGTCGTCGTGGACTCGGACCGCCGCGGCGATCCGAAAAAAGTCACGGTGCAGGCGATCGCACGCACACCACAGGCATTGCGCACGCGCGGGTGGTCCATGCGCGCGGCGATGACATCGAGCGGACCGCTGCGGCGGCCGGCTGAAGGAACGAGCGAAGGAGGCGGGGCGGCGATGTCGTTTGGTGCGGCGGCCCGGCTGATGCACTGCGGCACATCGGGTGGCGTCGCACCGACGAAGACCCTTGCCGACGCACCGCTATACTGTGCGGTTCGCCGAGCAAGTTCGACAATCAAAGTACTTTGCAAGCGCTGTGCCAAGCTGAGCGACGCGGCGACTCGGTCGCGGTCGATGCTTCTTTCTGCCGATCGATGACCCGATGGACGGCGACGCTGCTCGACGAATCTGCGCTGGATCTATAGATTAGCATACCGAACGTTCGGATATGTGTGAGTTCTGTGGCCCCCCTGAACCGCGCCGTCGTTCCCCCACCCCATTCCGCGCCGGCGTCCTCTTTCGAGGAATCGAGTGTCCCCATGGAGATCAGCGACCTTCCCACCCTCAACGCGAGCCTGAACGGGGTGGCCACCGTGCTGCTGCTGGCGGGCTACATCATGGTCCGCCAGCGCCGCTACGACGCCCACCGCAACTTCATGCTCGCGGCGTTCGCCACCTCGGTGGCGTTTCTGATCAGCTATTTGATCTACCACTACTACGCCGGTTCCGTGCGCTTCACCCGCGAAGGCTGGATTCGGCCGGTGTATTTCTTCATTCTGATCACCCACATCGTGCTGGCCGCGACGGTGCCGTTCCTGGCGGTGCTCACCCTCACGCGCGCCTTCCAGCGGCGGTTCACCCAGCACCGTCGCATCGCCCGGTGGACGCTGCCGATCTGGCTCTATGTCTCGGTCACGGGCGTGATGATCTACCTCATGCTCTATCAGATGTGAGCGACGCGACGCGCAGCACGCCACCGCCCACGCAGCGCGCGCCGTCGTAGAAGACCGCCATCTGACCGCTCGCCAGCCCGGCGTCGGGCACGTCGAGCTGCGCGTTGACCGCGCCCGACGCGTCGACCGTGATCCGGCAGGGCGCGGGCGACGCGGTGTGACGCACCTTGACGGTCAGCCGACACGCTGCGTCACCTGAGGCGGCGTCGTCCGGCGCGGGTGACGCACCCAGCCAGCGCGGCGCGTCGACGACGAAGCGATCGCGGCGCCGCGGCGTCAGCCGATCGCCGTGAACCACCCACAGCACGTCGTCGTCGACCGACTTGTCGACCACGTACCACGGACCGCCGCCGAGGCCGAGGCCGCGGCGCTGGCCGATGGTGTGGAACCACAGGCCGCGATGGGTGCCGAGCGTGCGGCCGTCGTCGATGTCCCGGATCGGGCCTGGCCGCTGGCCGAGATGATGGTCGACGAACGCGTCGTAGGGAATCTTGCCGAGAAAGCAGATACCCTGGCTGTCGGGGCGGTCGCGGTTGGGCAGACCGCGCGCGCGCGCCTCGGCGCGCACCGCCGCCTTGTGCGAATCGCCGAGCGGGAAGCAGCAGCGCGCCAGCTGATCGGGCGCGAGCTGGACGAGGAAATAGGTCTGATCCTTGACCGGATCAACGCCGCGCCACAGCTCGACCCGCGCGGCGTCACCGGCCGCATCGACCGCTGAATTCCCGTCGAGACCGTCGCCGGGCGCGCCGCCGGGATGCCGCAGCCGGGCGTAGTGGCCCGAGGCGACGCGGTCGAAGGGCGCCGCGTCGCCCTCGGCGCGCGCCCGCAGCGCGTCGTAGAAGGCACCGAATTTGATCGCCTGATTGCACAGGATGTCCGGGCTCGGCGTGCGCCCGCGCGCCAGCTCGGCGATCGCGTGGCGCACGACCCGGTCGTGGTAAAGGCGCTGCAGCGGCACCACCGCAAGCGGCACGTCGCGCGCCGCGCACACCGCGCGGGCGAAGCGCAGATCCTCCTCCCACGGGCAGACGCCGAGATCGGCCAGCTCGTCTTCGAGCCAGATCTTGAGATAGAACGCGTGGACCTCGTGGCCGGCGTCGCACAGGCGATGCAGGGCGACCGCGCTGTCGACGCCGCCCGAGAGCAGCAGGGCGATGCGCATCAGACCGCGTCGGCGTCGCCCGGTGCGTCGCGTCGCGCCAGGAGCGACGGCAGCACGCCGAGGGCGGCGAGCGCGGCGGTCAGCGCGCCGAGGGCGACCGCGATGCCGAAGCGGCGGGTCGGCGGGAAGCTCGACAGCGCGAACAGGCCGAAGCCGAGCGCGACCACCAGCGCGGCCGCCAGCACCGGCCGCCGCAGCCGGCGCGCGGCCGCTTGCCACGGCTGCGCCGCCCCCGCCGCCGACGCCACGCGCGCGGCCATGGCCAGATGCAGCATGCTGTCGACGCCGAGGGCGATCGCGATGTTGGCCGCCGGCGAGGCGATGACGTCGAGCGGCAGGCCGAGCCAGCCGAACGCGCCGAGCGCGACCGCGGGCACGGCCGCCAGGCACGCGACCATGGTCAGCGCGGTCGGCAGCCGCCGGGCCGCCAGCCAGGCGATGCCGACGAAGAGCACGAAGAGTCCGCCCAGGCCGGTCAGCAGGCTGCCGGCCACCAGCGCGCCGAGGCGCGCCTGCAGATCGTAGATGCCGGCCGCCGCCAGCACGGTGAGGCCCTCGGCCTCGGCGTGGCCGACCAGGCGCGCGATCACCTGCTGGCGGGTCTGGTCGGCGTCGGCGCCGTCCGGGGCGCGCGTGTGCTCGCGCAGGCGCAGCACCACGTGGGTGCGGGTGCGATCCTCGCTCAGGAAGCCGTCGACCAGCGCGCTGCCGAAGCGCGCCGCGATCAGGTCGAAGAGCTG
>JBCCOR010000330.1:0-5742 GCA_039025295.1 Acidobacteriota bacterium | reverse complement strand
CGGCGGCCACGCGCTCTTCCTGTCGAGCCGCGACATCCAGCTCGGCCGCGGCGAGACCATCGAAGACACCGCCCAGGTGCTGTCGCGCTACGTCGACGGCATCATGGCGCGCACCTTCGCCCACAAGACCGTCACCGACCTGGCCGATCACGGGACGATCCCGGTGATCAACGGCCTGACCGACGAGCTGCATCCGTGCCAGGCGCTGGCCGACTACTTCACGCTCTACGAGATCTTCGGCGATCTGCGCGGCCGCACGATCGCCTACATCGGCGACGGCAACAACGTCGCCAACTCGCTGATGTTCGGTGCGGCCAAGGTCGGCATGCACATCGCGCTCGCCGCGCCCGCCGGCTACGCGCCGCAGGCCGGCTATCTCGAGAAGGCGCAGGCCGACGCGGCGGCGGCGGGCGCGACGATCACGGTGACCGAGGATCCGGCCGCGGCGGTCGCCGGCGCGTCGGCGGTCTACACCGACGTCTGGGCGTCGATGGGGCAGGAGGAAGAGGCCAAGAAGCGCCTCGCCGACTTCGCCGGCTACCAGGTCGACGCGGCGCTGATGGCGCAGGCGGCCGACGACGCGGTCTTCCTGCACTGCCTGCCGTGCCATCGCGGCGAAGAGGTCAGCGCCGAGGTTGCCGACGGTCCGCAGAGCCGCATCTTCGACGAGGCCGAGAACCGCATGCACGCGCAGAAGGCGCTGATGCTGTGGGCGATGGGCGGCGTCGACGTCTGATCGCCGAACGGCCCTGGTTTCCACGCCAAAAAGGGCGCACATCCCGTCGTGGAGGCGGGCGAACCACCCGGCTGCGGGGCCGCGCGAACTTTTTTTGCCCGATCGGCAAAAAAGTTGGCCCGCAACTTTGGGATTTGGGTCGCTCGACACGTTTAGTTAAGTAGACCCTCCTACGGGATGATGTGGTGTCCCTCTCGGCTGCGCGGCTTCGGCGGCGCGTCGGGAGGGCCCTTTTTTGTTTGTGGAGAAGACTTCGATCCGTACAACAAAGCCCCGGTGTCGCTCGCGCGGCACCGGGGCTTTGGGTTCAGGAGAGCGGCGCAGGGACGTCCCGTAGAGGGGATCGTATTCCGAGAAGGGCGCCACGCCCTGGGGGAATGACCCGTGTAACTACGGGTGCGCCACCCCCGTGAATCCATTGGTACTACTCACTTGATCACCTCCTTCTCGGACGTATTCCTAGGTTGGCGGTCCCACCCGCCCGGCGTCCGGAAGCCGTCCATACCCCGGAGTCACCGTCGCCGCGACGCCTGCGGGTGTCGGACCCGGGACCGCGTGCGAATCTTCCAAAACAGTTTGTGCAATCTGCGCGGATCTGTCAATTCCACGGGGCCCGACGGCGTCCATGCTTGACGGGCGACCGCAGGCGCGTGCCGCAGCGCGCTCTGCATCGGAGGGCTGCCCGCGACGGGGCAGGTTCGGTAGAAGCGATCTGTCGTGAGCCATTTTTCAGCGAATCACGCTTGGGTCAGGTGAACCCGTGCGACCGACGGTTGGTCGCACGCGCAACCCACCGGAGGACCCTCATGCTTCGCCTTTCCATCACAACCACTCTCGCAGCGGCTCTGACGCTGCTCGCCGGTCTCGGTGGCGCATCGCTCGCAGCGGACGACCGCGCGGCCCGGCCCGTCGATCCGCAGATGCCGCGCGCGACGATCGCCGGCGGCGCAGGCGCGTCGACCGGCGGCGCCATCCAGCTGCGCGGCACGATCGGCCAGGCCGTCGTCGGCCCGGCCGCGTCGGCTGGCGCGTACGCGCACACCGCCGGCTTCTGGGCGCCGTCGCTCGTCGCTCAGCCGTGCCTCGGCGCCGACGCGCTCTTCTGCGGCAGCTTCGAGCGCGGCGATCTCGACGACTGGAGCGCAGTCGTCGGTCCGCTCACGCGCGCACAGGGCGAGGGGTGATTCGCATGTCGCCGCATCGCATCGCACCCGTCGCTTCGCGCCTGTCCACGTTCGCTCGGTGCGCGCTCTTTGCGTGCTGCCTCGTCGCGCTGTTCGGCGCCGCCCTCGTCGACGCCGCCGCCGCGCAGCGCCAGCCGCTGGCGACGCATTTCACCTACCAGGGCTATCTCGCCGAGAACGGCACGCCGCTTGTTGGCCTCTACGATCTCGATTTCCGCCTCTTCGACGGCCTCGACCTGGCCACAGCGACCGAGCTGGCCGATCTGCAGCGCTGCGACGTCGACGTGGCGAACGGCCTGTTTACCGCCACCCTCGACTTCGGCGCGGCCGTCTTCGACGGCGAGGCGCGCTGGCTCCAGATCGGCGTCGCGCCGGCCGATCCGTCGAGTCCGTGCGACGGTTCGCTGGCGTTCACGCCGCTCGCGCCGCTGCAGGAGATCACCGCGACGCCCTACGCACTCTTCGCGCTCGACGGCAATCCGGGTCCGCCGGGGGCTCCGGGCGCACCGGGACCGCCGGGTGCGCCGGGTGATCCAGGGGCGCCCGGTGCGTCGGGATCCGTGTGGTTCACCGGCAGCGGTGCCCCGAACGGCGCGGTCGGCAACAACGGCGATCTCTATCTCGACACCGACGCGGGCGACGTTTACCAGAAGGCATCGGGCTTCTGGCTGCTCGAGGCGAACCTTGCCGGTCCCGCGGGCGCGTCGCCGTTCGGCGTCGATGGCGACGATGTCTATCTCGCATCCGGACAGTTCGGCGTCGGCACGACGTCGCCGTTGGCCGCGCTCTCGCTGGTCGACGGCAGTGCGCTCTTCACCGGCACCGATGGCGTCGGCGCGATTCCGGTCGAGGGCGCGGGCATTCGGCTGCTGTGGTTCCCGGCAAAGGCGGCGTTCCGCGTGGGCCAGGTGACGGGTGACCAGTGGGACGACGCCAACATCGGCATCAATTCGATGGGCTTGGGTCGCAACACCAGGGCTTCGGGGCAGGACTCGGTCGCGATGGGGCGCAGCGCCAAGGCAGAAGGCTCCGCTTCGATCGCGCTGGGCAATGGCAGCACGGCGAGCGGCTCGGAGTCGTTCGCCGCCAACAGCGGAACCCAGGCGATGGGGCAGGCGTCGGCCGCGCTGGGCTGGTTTTCTAAGGCGACGGGTTTTGCCACGGTTGCCGGCGGGCGGTCCACCGAAGCGAGCGGAGAGCATGCCGTGGCTTTTGGTGAGCGAACGCTCGCCAGCGGTTGGAACGCAGTCGCGCTCGGCACCGACGTCGAAGCCCGGGCGTTTGCCTCGGTGGCGCTCGGCCGGTTCAACATTGCCGGCGGCGACGACAACAGCTGGGTGCCGCAGGATCAGCTCTTCGTCGTGGGCAACGGCGACAGCGACACGAACCGCAACAACGCGTTCACCATCCTGAAGAACGGCAACGTCGGCATCGACAACCAGTCGCCGCAGCACGAGCTCGACGTCTTCGGCGATATCCACGCCAGCGGCACGATCTGCGACCGCAACGGCTGCATCGGCGGCGCGTCGCCAGCGGTGAGCGGTCCGCGCTTCGTCGTCGTGCAGGGCACGCGCGGTTCCGAGACGCCGGGCGGCCAGCAGGTCTTGCCGCACAGCCTCGGCGCGGCGCCGTCGTGGGTCGAGGTGACGGCCGTCGCCGGCTTGGACGACATCGCGATGTCGAGCTTCGGCACGTCCGACGGTCAGGCCAATCACTGCTCGTACATCCGTGGCGAGCGCCAGGGCGGCAGCAACTCGAACCAATACGCGATTTACATTCTCTACGACAAGAGCGGTTCGATCACCACGCTCTACCAGCGCGCGACGATCACCTTCGACGCGTCGAACATCACCATCCACTGGGAGGACAACGGCGACTCGTCGTTCATCGACGACTACACGATCTCGTTCACGATCCGCGTCTGGTCGTAGCGCGGCGTAGCGCCGTCCGCCCGTCGCGTGCTTCGACGCGGCGGGCGGCTCATCGGGTTGTCCGCGCGCTACCAGGCGCTGACGTTGCCCGACTCGAAGTCGTCGGCGAAGATCGCGGGTCCGATGTTCTCGGGCGCGACCGCCAGCGCGGTGGGCTCGACGTCGTCGAGGTCGATGCGGTCCACCGACAGCGCGCTGAGGTCGATGACGTAAACGGCGTCGTCGCCGGCGATGTTGCCGGAAGGCACGTAGGCGCGGGTGCCGTCCGCCCTGACGTCGACGTCGCGCGCATCGGCGTCGGCGTCGGGCAGCATGACGATTGTGACGATGTTCGTCGCAGTGTCGATCACCGCCACCTCTGCGCTGTCTTCGCTGGCCACGGCGAGCTGGGTGCCGTCCGGCGTGAGATCGATACCCCAGGGATCGTCGCCGACGTCGAGGGTGGCGATGACGGTCAGGGTGTTGAGGCTGAAGATCTTGACCGTGTCGTCGCCGCGGTCGGTGAGGTAGAGCGTGCCTTCGGTTGGATCGAGCACCAGATCCCACAGCTGATTGCCGACCGAGATCTCGGTCACGATCTCGGTGTCGGGATCGACGATGTAGAGCGCGTCGCTCAGGTATTCGACGACGTAGAGCCGATCGCGCGCGGCGCTGTACGTCATCTTGCCTGGCCCTGGGGAGCTGAGCGGAATCACGATGGTATCGATCACCTGGCGACTCGCGACGTCGATCACCGCCAGGGCGCCCGCGTCACGCCCGGCGACGTAGGCCGTGCTGCCGTCGGCGTCGAAGACGATGTCGACCGGGTAGGCGGCGGTGCCGGTCAGGTCGATGTGGTCGAGAATCGTGTGGCTTACAGCATCGACGATCACGACGCCGTTGCCCAGCGCGCCGCAGATCCAGACTTCGTCGCGGTTCGGATGCAGGGTGACGTCGGTGGGGAGGGCGCCCTCAGGCAGGAGATCGACGGGCGCGCCGAACGCTGCACCGGTGCTGAGCGCGATCACGCGCAGCGTGTCGTCGGCCGCGTTGGCGACGAAGCCGAACGGCGGTGCGATGCCTTGCGCGTCGGGTTCGCTGGCGCTGGTTGCGAGTGCGAGGAAGGCCAGGGCGATTGCGAGCCAGGTTCGCTTCCAGATGGATGTGCGGCCGAGGCCGAAATGGTTGCTGCGGTGCATCGTGGATTCTCGGGCGGGCGGATGTCGGGCCGGCCATCATCCTACCGCTGTGCGTGACGGGCGGTCAGCCGGCGTAGAATCCCAAGCATGATCGTCACCGAGCGCCTCGCTGCGCTCTTCGACCGCGTCTTCACGGAGCAGCGCTCCGCGCGCTTCGAGCATCTCGTCATCTGGCTGGCCATCGCCGGCTTCCTGCTGCACGTCGTGCTGATCTTCCTGGCCCGCGTGCTCGAGCCGACGCCGCTTCTCCTGGCGCGCACCGACGTCAACTACCTGGCGGCGCTCTACACGCCCTTCAGCTTCATCCTCTTCTACGAGGTCCTGCTGCTGATCGCGGCGATCCCGAAGTCGACGACCGGGGCTCTGGGGCGGCAGTACGAGATCATCTCGCTGATCGTGCTGCGCAATGTCTTCAAGGACATCGCCGATTTCGAGAGCTTCCAGATCCTCGAGGAGGAATTCAAGGAGTTCGTCGACGTCCTGATCGACATGGGCGGCGGGCTCCTGATGTTCTTATTCGTGGCGATCTTCTACCACATCCGTCGCCGGCAGAAGCGGACGCTAGCATCGCCCGAGCCGCGGCCGATGACGCCCGCGCTGCGAACGTTCATCCAGCGCAAGAAAGCGGTCGCGCTGCTGCTCGCGACGCTGCTCTTCGCGCTGGCCGCTTACAATCTGGGGCGCTGGCTGCTCGAGGTTTACCAGGTGACGAT
>JBCCOR010000329.1:0-5753 GCA_039025295.1 Acidobacteriota bacterium | reverse complement strand
CGTCAGGGTCGAGAACACCGGATCGACGCCGCGGATCGTTGCGATGCCCGCGCTATAGCAGAAGTTCTCGGCCGCGAGATGGCTGTACGCGTCACATTGGACGTCGCTGCCGATCGCATTCGGACACCAGTCCGTGGTGAACTGCAGCGTGCCGTCGGCCAGCATGCCGCGGGTGTAGGCGCGCGCGCTCGCGTCGGCGATGTGGCCACAGGTGCTGACGTAGCGCGACTGCCCCATGCCGAAGATGCCCCCACCGTTGACGAATGTCGGACCGGCCATCGCCATCGGCAGAATCTGATCGGTGCACGGAACGCCCGCCGCCGCGCGCGGCCAGCCGGCCCACGGATCGTCACTGGAAGGATCCTGCGCCGCTTCGTCGCGCATCGCACGCACGGACAGGCGCAGCGCATCGAGCGCGTCAAGCGCGTCTGCGGCGGCCGGATTCACCGACCGCAGCGCGCGCAGGCGAGCCATCTCATCGGCCAGATGGGCGTCGATGGCGTCGAACGGTGCGGTGCCGACGCCGATCAGCTCGACGTCGCCCGGCAGCCTGCGGTAGACCAGGCCCGGCCCGGCCTCCGTGAATCCCTGCGCCAGCAGCGCGCGGACCGCCGGCACGTCGTCGGCGCGGGTGTGCGTCTCGCGATCGGCGGGTTCCGCCGCACCAACCAGCGCCGCAGCGCTGAACAGTGCCGCAATCGTCAGTGCTTTGATCATCCAAACACGGCTCGTATCGATCATGTCACTATGATTCATCATGAAATCCTCTCAACGTTCTCCCAGAGACAATTTGAGGCCCCGAGGATGTCTGTAAACATCGCAGCGGGACCCGTGAAAGCGTAAGAAAAGCAAAGCGTAAGGTACTCTCCTGTCGGATTTCGATAGCGTTTTCCTCTCGGTTGTTTGACGTACTGACAAAACGCTCGCATCGACCCACAAACAAAGAATAGATCGCGAACCTTACATTTGATATTTGCTATATCGAATGTCTAAATACGCGCGCCACCGCTGCGCCGCCTCGACGTCGCCGTCCAGCGCGGCGGCCAGCGCCAGCCAGTACGCGAGCACGGCGCGATGATCGGGCACGATCGACGGATCCAGCATCGCGGGCGTCGACGGCAGCGCCGTCGCCCCGTGATCGACCTGGAAGACGCGCTGCTGCGCCGCGACCCGCAGCAGCGTCTGCTCGATGTGCAAGCGGACCTGCGCGTTCACCGCCCGATCGCGCAGCTGCGCGAGGCGCAGCGCGATCCAGCCGTGTGCGATCGCCGAGTCGAAGTACGGCTGCGGATCACGCGGGCCCGCGACGTGCGCGATCGGCGCAAAGCGATCCATCAGGGTATGGCCGTAGGCGAGAGGGAGATCGAGCAGCAGCGCGTGGCCGGCCGCATCGCGCGGCGCCATGCGCACGGCGCGGATCAGATGGCGCAGGGCGCGCCCGAACCAAGGAATCGGATCCTGACGGCGCTGAGGGGACGCCGCACCAGGCTGGCGATCCACAAACCCGCGAGCTGGCACGCGCGGGTGTGGCTCTCCGGATCGCTCGGCGCGCGCTCGATCGCGCGCGCGTAGGCCTGCGCCGCGGCCTCGCGCGAGGCATCGCCCACCCCCGACCGCGACGCGTCATCCGCACGGCTGATCGCGCTGTGGACGTCGCCGAGCAGGCGATCGATCTCATACGCCCAGGTGACGGTGTGGCGCGCCTTCTCGGCCAGGCGCAGGGCATCGTCGTAGCGCTGATTCGAGCGCGAGCGCCAGCACCAGCGTCAGCGCCAAGAGAACCGCACCGGCCACCAGCGCAGGCTGACGTCGCCATCGGCGGAGCGTCTACGCGATCCGTGCCCGGCGGGTCGCATGCGTGATCGGCCGATCGCGCAGCAGCAAATCGAGATCTTGGCCCAGGGCGCGCGCGTCGGGATAGCGCTCTGACGGCGACTTGGCCAGACAGCAGGCGAGCACGTCGCGCAGCCCGGGTGGCCCGACGTCAGGCAGCCGCTGCGCATCGCGCACGATCGCACGCATCAGACCGAGTTCGGAATCGCCGTGAAACGGCATCCTCCGCGCCGTCGACCAAGCGCATCGCCACGTACGGACGCCCCGTATCTTCGCCGACGCGATAGACCTCGCAAATGCCCGGGTGCTGAAGCTGGGCCAGCGCCCGCGCCTCGCGCAGCAGACGAACCCGCAACGATGCACCCTCGACGCGCAAGAACTTGAGCGCCACGTCCCGCCCCAGCGTCGCATCGTAGGCGCGATAGATCTCCGCCGTTCCGCCTGACGCCAGCGGAACCGCGGTGCCGTAGCGATGCGTGTCCGCGCCGCCGAACGCGGCGCTCGACTCCGAATGGGGCTCTGTCGGCATGGTGCGCTGCATGGTACGCCGACGGCGCTGCCGGCTCATCCCCTGCCCGCGCGACGAACGCGCGCCGATCCGTCGCGCAGCGGCGCGGCGTCGAGGATCGGCGGCGGCGCACCGGCCACCGCGGGAATCGCGAGCGCCAGACGCAGCTGCTGCGCATCGCGCAGCTGCCAGCGGTTGCGGGCGACGATCGCATCAGCGAGGCGCTCGACCTCGGCGGCGTGGACCGCGCGCGCGGTGGCGTCGGCGGCCAGGCTGGCGTCGAGCACGTGGCGCATCGCCCGCATCAGGAGAACCGCGGCGTCGGACGGCTCGGCCGGCGGCGTCGCGTACCCGGCCAGCTCGGCGTCGATCACACCGCGCCAGATCCGCACCGCGGCGTCGTCGCCGCGCACGGCGGCGGCGACGCCGGCCCACAGCGCGAGCCCGACGCGCTCGGACGGATAGCCCGCAATCGACGACGGCGACGGCGGGTCGTCCACCGGCGGGTCGGCCGCGGGACCGAGCGCGCGCTGCTGGGCGTCGGCGCGCCACAGCGCGAACGCGATGCGCTGGTGCGTAAAGTCGTCATCGACCGCGCGATCGCGCAGTGCGATCAGCTGCGCGCGCTGCTGCGCGAGCCACGCCGGATCGACCGACTCGAGGAGGTAAGCTGCGTCGATGCGCGCCGCCAGCATCTCCGCCGCCGCGCGGACGAACATCATCGGCGCGGGATCGAGCCGATGCGCCGCCAGCTGGCGACGCGCGGCGGCGTCGAGCGCCGGCCGCGGGTCGCGCCCCGTCCCCCAGGCGGCATACGCCGCGAAGCGATGCATCCGGCCCCATCGCCACAGGTCCCAGCCGGTGCTGGTGAGCGGCTCGCCGGCACCTTCCAGGGCCGCGCGCATGCGGTCGACCGCCGTCGCCATCGGCGCATCGTGCCCGATCGCATAGTGGGCGACGGCGTGCCAGATGTCGAAGAGATCGTACGCGCGGTCGGCGCGCGCCGACAGTGAATCGTCGGGCCGGCGCGCGGCGAGATGGAGCCGCTGGGCGATCTGCGCGCTCGCCGCCGGATCCTGACCGGCGACGCTTTCGATCCATACGCGGCGCGAAGCCACCGAGGCGCGGCGGCGCGGATAGAGCGCGTCGTGCGGATCGAGACGGATCGCCAGCCGCTGGTGCAGCGCGGCCAGGTCCATGTACGCCCGCGCGTCGCGCGGCCCCGCCGCGTGCGCGATGCGGGCGTTGGGATCGCCCACGGCGTAGCCGTAGGCGAGATAGAGATCGCCGAGCATGCTGTGGACGCGCGCGCTCGACGGCGACATGCGCACCGCCCGCTGCAGATGGCGCTGCGCCCGGCCGAAATGGGGGATCGGATCCTCGTCGCGCTGCCAGCGCAGATATTCGCCGTACTGGCGCTCGAGATAGCCCATCGACGCGTGCGCCTTGGCGCGCGCCAGGTCGATCTGCAGCGCGCTTTGGCAGCGCGCGAGCCCGCGCGCGCGCAGGCTGCGGGCGTGCGCGGCGTGATCGTTGCCCGGCGCGTGCGGCCGCGCGATCAGGCTGCCGAGCCAGTAGCCGTGGAGCTGGCAGAGGCGAACGCGACTCTCCGGATCGCTCGGCGCGCGCTCGATCGCCCGCGCGTAGGCCGCGGCAGCGGCTTCGCGCGCGGCGTCGACGGCGGCCGGCCTGGCGGAGTCGAGCGCGCGGCTGCGGGCCACGTGCACCTCGCCGATCAGGCGATCGATCTCATAGGCCCACGGCACCGCGCGCTGCGCCCGCTCCGCCAGCGTCAGCGCGTCGTCGTAGCGGCGTTCGTAGAGCGCGAGCAGCGCTTCGACGTAGTCGGGCGACGCGGTTTGCGCGTCGCGGCCGCGCTGGAGCAGATCGGCGACGCGCGCCTGCAGGGCGGGCGACAGCGCGCGCCATTCGGCGACGATCCGGCTGCCGAGAACCGCGCTCAGCGCGTAGCCCGCGTCGGGGGTGCGAAAACCGGCCGCCCAGGCGGCCTCGAGATGCGCGAGCGCGCGCACATCGGACGCGCCGCCCAGCGCCCGGTAGCCCTCGCCGATCGCGTAGCGCAGCGGACCGTACGCCGTCGAGCCGGGTCGCAGGGCGGCGAGCTCCGCCTCGAGGGTGGCCACACGCGCGCGCAGCCGCGCATAGACCGGCGTCAGATCCTGCAGCGGACGCATGTGCTCGGTCCGCATCGTCCAGCTGAAGTTCTTGCCGATCTGGCCGTAGTGCTCCACGCTGTGCAGGCGCGCGCGATGTCGGCGCTCCAGCGTCAGCACCGCCAGCGCGACCACCGCCAGTGCGACGACGATCGCGATCCGGACGGGATGCTGCCGCAGCCGCTGCGCCATGTGCAGAACGCGCGCACGGGTCGGAGGCCGCGTCACCGGACGATCCGCGAGCACGCGATCGAGATCCGCCCGCAGCGCGCGCGCGTCGGCGTAGCGCGCATCGGGCGACTTCACCAGACAGCGCGCCAGAACCCGGCGCAGCGACAGCGGCCCGACGTCGGGCAGACGCGGCGCCTCGTGCAGGATCTTCCCCATCAGATCGAGGTCGTTGTCGGCCTCGAACGGCATCGTGTCCCCGCCGGAGAGCAGCTGGGCCAAGGTCACGCCGAGCGCCCACACGTCGGCCGCGGGGCCGACGCCGTCCGGCGGGCCGTGCAGCTGCTCGGGCGCCATGTAGTGCGGCGTGCCGAGCAGCTCGCCCGCCTCGGTCAGGATTGTGGCGCGGCGCGCGTCCTGTACCAGGCCGAAATCCACCACCACCGGCCGCTGCGTGCCGTCGGGCGCGCGCTCGACCAGGATGTTCGGCGGCTTCAGATCGCGGTGCACCAGGCCGGCCTCGTGCGCGGCGGCCACGGCGTCGGCGGCATCGCGCACCACGCGCACGATCGTTCGCCAGGAGGCGTCCTCGAGCGCCTCGTCGAGCTCGATGCCGTCGACCAGGCGCATCGCCATGTAGGGCCGCCCGCGGTCTTCGGCGATCTGATAGACCTCGCAGATGCCGGGATGCTTCACCTGCGCCAGCGCCCGCGCCTCGCGCAGCAGCCGCGCCCGCAGCGCGGGCCGCTGCGCGCGCAGGTACTTCAGCGCAACCCAGCGCTTCAGCCCTTCGTCGTAGGCACGGTAGACCTCCGCCGTGCCGCCCGACGCCAGCGGTACCGCCGTCGAGTAGCGCGCGCGGACCGGCGCGGCCGATGGATCGAACTCGGTGTCGTGTGTGCTCATCGTTTGCGTGGTTCCAAGGCCATCACGGTGCCGTCAGCCGCGCGGCGGCACGACGCGCAGGTCCGACGGCGGCGCATCGGCCGTCACCGCGGGCACGGTGAGCGCGAGGCGCAGAACCTGCGCCGCCTGACGCTGCCACGGGTTGGCGCGCGCGATCGCCTGCG
>JBCCOR010000328.1:0-5781 GCA_039025295.1 Acidobacteriota bacterium | reverse complement strand
CGCTTCGGCGAGCCCGGCCATCGCCGGCGCGAAGCGCGGATCGCGCGCGAGCGCGCGGCGGTAGTCGGCCATCGCTGCGGCGAGTCCGTCGCGCGAGCGCTGCGTCCAGGCACGGCGCGCGCGGACGTAGGCGCCATAGCCCGGGGAGCGCTCGTAGGCGATCGCGCGCGGAAGATCGATCGCCGGCTCGTCGTCGCCGCGCAGCAGCCAGGCCGTCCCCGCGCCGCCCGCGGCCAGTCCGATCAGGCCCATCGCGGCGACGCGCAGCCAGCCGCGTCGCGCCGGATCGATCGGCGCCGCGTGCACCGCCGCTCGGTCGTCGGGTGCGTCCATGGCGCCGCGGCGCACCGGTGCCACGAAGCGATAGCCGACGCCGACCAGGGTTTCGACGTACTGCGGCCGGCTGGCGTCGTCGCCGAGCGCCTGGCGCAGATGCCAGAGCTGCACGCGGAGGTTGTTGTCGGCCACGTGGGTTCCCGGCCACACGTGCCGACGCACGACGTTGTGCGCCACCGGCGCGGGCGCGTGCCGGAGCAGGATCTCGAGCAGGGCAAACGGACGCGCGCCGAGCGTGACCGGCGCGCCGTCGCGACGCAGCGTCCGCAGGGCGAGATCGACCTCGAACGGGCCGAACGCCAGGGTTGTCGCATTGGGCGCGCCGTCTCCGAAATCGCCCGAATCACCGGCGTTTAACGCAGAATTAGCGGCCGTTTTCTTGTCGCCCATGGCGGCGAGAGCGTATCACTGGGTCAGCGCGCGCCGACGCTCGGCCGAGCCGACGCGCAGCCGATGCAACCCCGCGATCCGATCACCCTCACCGCAGGAGAACCGCAGACCATGGACTACTACACGCTCGGCCGTTCGGGCCTCAAAGTCAGCCGGCTCGCGCTCGGCACGATGACCTTCGGCGACGACTGGGGCTGGGGCGCCGACGACGGCGCGGCGCGCGAGATCTTCGACGTCTACGTCGAGGCCGGCGGCAATCTTTTCGACACCGCCGATCTCTACACCAACGGCCGCTCCGAGGAACTCCTGGGCCGCTTCATCCGCGACGCCGGCATCCGCGACCGCGCGGTGATCGCGACCAAGTTCAGCTACAGCGCCGCGCCGGGCGATCCCAACGCGGGCGGCAACAGCCGCAAGAACATCCTGCGCGCCGTCGAAGGCTCGCTGCGTCGACTCGGCACCGACTACATCGATCTCTACATCCTCCACACGTGGGATCGATTGACGCCGGCCGAGGAGGTCATGGCCACCTTCGACGATCTCGTGCGCGCGGGCAAGGTGCGCTACGTCGGCCTGTCCGACGTGCCGGCCTGGTACGCCGCGCGCGCCCAGACCCTGGCCGATCTGCGCGGTACCGCGTCGCTTGCCACCCTGCAGCTCGAATACAGCCTCGCCGCGCGCCACATCGAGCACGAGTTCGTCGATCTGGGCACGCGCCACGGCATGGGCATCATGGTGTGGAGTCCGCTCGCATCAGGCCTGCTCTCGGGCAAGTACCGGCCGAGCGAAGACGGCGCCGCGGGCGAAGGACGCCTGAAGACCGTCGCGGGCTCGGGCAATCCGGCGTTCGAGAAGTTCACCGCGCGCAACTGGGCGATCGTGCGCGAGCTCGAGCAGGTCGCGGGCGCGCTCGATCGGTCGATGGCGCAGGTCGCGCTCAACTGGGTGGTCAACCGTCCGGGCGTCGCGACGGTGCTGGTCGGCGCCACCAAGCGCGCGCAGCTCGAGAACAACCTCGGCGCGCTCGACTTCACGCTGCCCGCGCCGCTGGCCGCGCGCCTCGACGCGGTCAGCGCGCCCGAAACGCCCTTCCCCTACACCTTCTTCGGCCCGACCCTGCAGGGCATGCTGACCGGCGGCGCCACCGTCGGCGACAAGCCGCCGGGCTACACGCCCGACCGCACCGTCCGCGGCGCGGGCGCCGGCGTCGGCGCGGACGACGCGGCCACGGACTGAGCGAACGCCGGGGCGTTCACCACGCGCTCGTGTCGCCCGACTCGAAGCTGTCGGCGAAGATCTCGCCGATGTACTCGTCGGCACCGATGTCGGGCGCCACGCCGCTGCGCGCGTCGCCGTCGAAGTCGGTCACGATGCCCGCGACGGTCAGCGGCATGGCGGCGCCGATGGCCGGGCTGTCCTGCAGCAGCTTGCCGACAACCGTCGGCGACAGGAGCGGATCGGCGCTGATCGAGTTGGCGTCGCGCGGCGCGTAGCCCGGCGCCAGCTGCAGCGCGGCGAGCGTGTTGTAGTACGTCTCATCGACGCCCGATCCGATCCGCGCGATGACGCGGTTGTCGGCCGGGCTGTCGGAGCCGACCGTCATCAGGTTGTGGTCGAACGTCGCCGCCGCGGCCTCGGTGCCGAAGCGCACCGCGCCGTGGTGGTTGCTGCCGTCGTCGCCGATGCGCGTGTTGATCATCAGGTTGTTGTAGACGGCCAGATCGCTCGTGTCCGACGCGATGTAGAGCGCGTACGAGTCGGTGCCGCGCTGGTCCTCGCCCGACATGATCAGCGTGTTGTAGTAAATCGCGCTGCCCGTGCCGGTCGTGCCCGAGGTCTGGAAAATGCAGTAGCTGCTGTTGGCCTGCGTGCCCGGCGCGAGTTCGATGATGTTGTTGTAGACCCGCGTGCCGCTGGCGTCGCTGCGGAAGAAAATGCCGCGCGGACCCGACATCTCGGAATGACGCAGGTCGTGGATTTAGTTGCGGTGGACGCGCGTGTTGACGTTGCCCGCGCCCATGGTGATGCCGAAGACCGAGCTGCGCGCGTTGGCGAAGGTCTGGAAGATCTCGTTGCCCTCGAGATTCGCGTCGACGGCCTTGTCGGCCAGGCTGATGCCGTCTTTCTGCCAGTCCCAGATGCGGTTGTCGACGATGTTGATGCGGTGGTTCTCGGTCTCCTCGCTGTCGAGGTACACGCCGAAGGTGCTGCCGCCGACGATCTCAGCGTTGCGCAGCGTGAAGTCGTCCATGCCGATCGGCGGCGTCGGCACCGAGAAAGTCGACAGATAGACCGGCGTCGAGAAGCCGGTGTCCTGGCCCGGATCGGCGAAGCTCTCGACGCGCAGGTTCTCGAGCGTGACGTGGTCGGAACCGTTCGAGATCCAGATCACGAAGACGTCGTCGTCGGCGTTGCGAAAGCCGTTGATCGTCATGTGGATGCCGCGGGTCTCGCCCGGACGCAGACCGCTGAAGGTCACGTGGTCGCTGTTGTGGACGCGCAGGCCCCAGCTGAAGTCGCCGACGAGGTCGACGTTGATCACAACCGTGGCGTCGACGTCGGGGCGGAACACGACCGGCGCGCTGGCGCTGCTGTTCAGATCGGTGATGAAGAGATTGGCGTTCTCGTCGTAAACACCGTCGCGGATCAGGAACGTCACGCCGCCCGCGCCGACGCCCTGGAGCGCGAGATCGTCGATCGCGGCTTCGATCGTGGCGTAGTCGGGCGTGCTGCCGCCGATCGTCCGCGTGCCGACGAGCTGCGCAGACGCGCCGCTCGCGGCGAGAAGAACAAGGCAAAACGCGGTGACAGCGAGCTTCTGGGCAAACGACATCGGGGATCTCCTTGGTTGATGACAGCACTGGGTCTACACTGGCTGGCGCTCCACGTCAACACCACGAACCATCAGGATTCCCCGCATGCGCCGCCGACCGTTCGTCATCACGCGTCTCCTCGTCGTCCTGCTCGCAGCGATCGCCGCCGCGGGCTGCACCACCGTCGACCGGCCGGCAACGACGCCGCGCGCAGCCGGCGACGATCCAGCGCCGCCGGACGCAGCCATCATCGATCCGCTGCCGTCGTGGCACGACACCGACGAGAAGCGCGCGATTCTCGACTTCGTGATGCGCGTCACGCGGCCGGACAGCCCCGACTTCCTGCCGCCCGCGCAGCGCGTCGCGACCTTCGACTTCGACGGCACGATCGGCTGCGAGAAGCCCGACTACATGGAGGTCATGGTCGCCGTGAAGCGGCTGTGCGAACGCGCGACCGAGGATCCTGCGCTGCGCGACGAGGATCTCTACCGCGCGGCCTGCGACGGCGATCTCGCCACGATCAACAGCCAGGTCGAGGACGCCCTGCTCGAGGCCTTCGAGGGCGCATCGCAGCGCGACTACGTCGACACCGTCGCGCGCTTTCTCGACACCCAGCGTCATCCGCGCTTCGATCGGCCCTACGGCCAGCTCCACTACGCGCCGATGCGCGAGCTGATCGACTGGCTCCGGCGACGCGACTTCGCGGTACACATCGTGTCGGGCTCGCAGCAGGGCTTCACGCGCACCTACGCGTCGCACGTGCTCGGGCTGGCGCCGGCGCACGCGATCGGCCACGCCGTCGCGCTCGACTTCGCCGTCGTCGACGACGCACCCGTGCTGCAGCGCCAGGACGCGTTTCGCGCGCCGTCGATCGACGGCAAGGGCAAGGCCGAGGTCATCCGCCAGCGCATCGGCCAGCGGCCGGTGCTCGCGTTCGGCAACTCGATGGGCGACTTCGAGATGCTGCAGTACGCCACGAGCGGTCCGGATCCCGGCCTGGCGCTGATCCTCGTGCACGACGATCCCGACGAATACGTCTACCGCGACGAGACCCTGATCGGGCACGCCGAGTCGAGCGGCTGGCGCATCGTCCGCATGGCGGAGAGCTTCCGCACGATCTTCGCCGAGCGATGAGCGGCGCGACGAGCGCGGCGTCGCCCCGGGGCCGCTGGCCGCGGGTGATCGGCATCGTCGGCGGACTCGGTCCGCATGCGCACATCGCCTTCGAGTCGCAGCTGCTCGCCGCGGTGCCGGGCGCCGCACGCGATCAGGACTATCCCGCGTGGATCGTCTCGTCCTTGCCCGACACGCCCGACCGCACCCGCGCGCTGCTCGACGACGGCCCGTCGCCGGTGCCGCGGCTGGTCGACAGCCTGCGCAACCTCGAAGGCCGCGCCGACTTCGCGGTCGTTGCGTGCCAGACGGTCCACGCCTTCCTCGACGCGGCGCGCGCGCAGGTGCGCATCCCGATCCTCGATCTCGTCCACGCGACCGTTCGCCATCTCGCCGACGTGCACGGCGCCGACGCCCGCATCGGCCTCCTGGCGACGACGGGCACCCTGCGCGCCCGACTCTATCCCAAGGCGTCGGCCGACGTCGCGCCCGGACTGACGTGGCGGTCGCTCCCGGATCTGCCCGACGGCGACGCGCTGCAGCAGGATCTCGTCATGCGGCCGATCTACGGCGCGGACGGCCGCGGCGGACTCAAGGCCGGTCGCGACGCCGACGCGCACGACGGCCGCCGCCACGCCGATCGGCTCGGCGAAGCGGCCGATCGTCTGCTCGACGACGGCTGCCAGGCCGTGGTCCTCGGCTGTACCGAGATCCCGCTCGCGCTGGATGTGCGCGCCGCCGAGGACGCGCGCCTGGTCGATCCCCTGCAGATCGCGGCCGCGCGCTGCCTCGCCATCGCCGCCGGCGACGCGCCCCTGCCGCCGCGCTGACCTGAGCGCGACGGCGCGCTAGGCGTCGGGCGCGGGCTGCAGATGGACGTCGCGCTGCGGGAACGGAATCGTGATGCCCGCCTGCGCGAACGCGTCGATCACCCGGCGACCCAGCGCGCTCGTGCGCTGCGGCAGCCGCCAGGGATCGTCGATCGGGACCCGCAGGAGCCAGGTGATGCCGCTGTCGTCGAAGCTTTGCAGCAGCGCCTGGGCGGGCGCGTCGATCCGACCGGGCAGGTCGTCGGCGGCCTCGAGCAGCGCGCGCTCGACGACGTCGCTGTCGGCGCCGTAGGCCACCT
>JBCCOR010000327.1:0-5805 GCA_039025295.1 Acidobacteriota bacterium | reverse complement strand
CGCCCACGTCAGCGCCAGCGCCAGCTGACCCGTGCGCGGATGCGTCACCGGATGGCGCTGGTACCAGCGTTCGGGATCGAGGCCGAGCGCCAGCGCGTGGCCGATCCGGTCGCCGGGCTGAAGGTTCAGAAGCGATTGCACCACGCCAACGTGCCGCAGGCCACCGAGCAGATCGCGGAAGTCCTCGCCGACGTGGTACGTGAAACCGAGCTGGATTGGAATCTGCGGCTGCTGGGCAGCCCACAGCGGACGCGCGATCATGCGGCGCGTTTTGCGGAACGCGGGCATCAGGCGGTACGGCGGCGTGCCGACTTCGTCGCCGGCGGCGTCGAGACCGATCACGAAGGGACGCAGCGCGGGATCCTGCCGCAGCATCTGCACCGTGCGGTAAGCCTGCTCGCGATAGCGCAGCGGATGCACATCCTCGCGCTTGCCCAGGTGGTAGATCACGCCCACGCGCAGGCGCGGTAGCGCATCGAGCTGGCCCGGATGGCCGTATACCCGCCCGAGCGCCTCGAAGGCGTCGGCCACGCCGCGCAGGCGCGCGTAGAGGAAGAGACGCATGCGCACGCCGTCCTGGGGCGCGACGCGCAGTTCGAGCTTGCGCTTCAGCTGGGCGCTCTGGACGTCCTGCAGGCGCTGCGCGGCCGCGACCGGCGCCGACGGACGCCGCGACGATCGCGGCGTCTGCAACACGTCGGCGTACCCCGTGGTGCCGACCAGCCACTGCAGCGTGACGACGCTCGTCTGATGGCGCTCGAGCGCGATCTTCCACGCGCGATCGCGCTGCGATCCGTGCGAGTCGGCGCCGAGACCGAACGGCTGCGTCGACCGATTGCGGAACTGGCGCAGGAAGCGCTCGAGACCGCGCGTGCCCGGCTGATGGATGAATGCGCGCGTGAACAGGCCCTTGATCCGCAGATAGCGCAGCAGATCGGCCCGCAGCGACGCGTGCGCGTCGGCCGTGATTTGCGGATCGGCGCCGCCGCCGTGGGCCAGCGCCAGGGCGTCGGCGAGGAGCACCCGCTCGCCCACCGTGGTGCACGCGATCAGCTCGGTGCCGAGCGCGCGCTCGACCGCCTGCGCCAGCGGATCGCGATACGGCAGCGGATGGCGCGGATCGAACCACATCGGGCAGTCCGGCAGCCAGCCCTGACCCTCGGGTGGACCCTGTCGCCGAAGACCGACGTCGCGCAGCCACGCACGGTGACGGCGATGCCAATACCGCAGCAGCTGCGACCGCCGCTCAGGGGTCGCGGCGCGCTCGATGTGCAGCGACGCGGGCGGCCGGGCGGTGCGGCGCGCCGTCGTCTGGGGATCATCACCGGCTCGGCGCCGACGCGCGAACACACCGACGTATTGGAACGGATGATGCGCGCCGCGCGCGCGCGTTGTCGACACGATCGCCGCGGCCACCCGCCAGCGCAGCACGCTGGCTTCGAGCATCCAGGTCGTCCACCAGGTGCGCAGCGTTCGCGGGTTCGGATCGGTCCGCTGAGGCAGCGTTGCCACCAGCGCGGCCGCCAGCTCGTTGGGCGTGACGAGACCGAAGAGCATCGACAGCCACAGGCTGCCGGCCGAGGCGCTGCCCCAGAGATGGAGATGGGTTTCGGCCAGCGGGCCCGCGAGCAGATCGGCCACATCATCGTCGATCGCAGGGCCCACGGGATCCGCCGTCAGCGCCAGGTAGTCGACGCAGTGCGGTCCGTAGCCGGGCATGCGCGGATCGTGGGCCGCCCACGCGGCGACCGCCAGATCGCGATCGAGCAGTCGCCACAGGCGATGGACGTCATCGCGCACGCGCACGGTGGGCCGCCCGCGCTTGGCCACGACCAGCGCATCGCCGAGCACGCGCAGGCCGTCGAGCGCATCGCCGTGCTGCCGCAGCGCCGCATCGACCTGCTCGCGCGCGACGCGTTCGCCGAGATAATCGTGCCGCTCGAGCAGCCGACGCGTCAGCGCCGCGTCGCCACCCGGATCGCGGCGGTCCTGCGGGTCGAGGGTCAGTCGGTCGGCGAGGATCTCGAGATGCAGGGCGTCCAAGATCGGGCCACCGTTCGCGGGCTGCGCGGCCATGCCGGTCGACGCTGCTACAGGCCGGGCAGGTATTCGCCGAGATGATTGAAGAACGCGTGCGCGGCGGCTTCCATCGGATGGCGCGCCGGATTGAGTCGCGCGCTGCCCTTCTGTGCGCGCTCCCGCAGGCTCACGAGCTCGTCGTGCAGCTGGGCGCTGGTCTGCGTTCGAAACGCGTCGAGCCCGTGCTTGGTGCCTGAGTGCACCGGCAGGCGAAAGCTGCCCGGTTTGAGCATGCCGCGGCGGACCTCGCGCTGCAGGCAGAGGCGCAGGACGCGCAGATACGCGTAGGCGCACAGCCACGCGGCGGCGACCAGCCAAGCCGCGAGCGGCTGGTTTTCCGCCCAGGTGCGCAGCGCGCGCCAGGGCAGCGCCGCGACCTCGTCGATCAGCAGGATCATCGCGCGCAGATTGCGCGGCATCAGGTCACCCGACTGGCGCGCGCGCTCCGCCGTGCCGTAGGCGAAACCCAGGCTCTCGAAGAGCGTGTCGATGTCGGTCGCCAGCGCGTTGTGGTCATGGGCGATCAGCGATGCCCAGCCGATCGACACGTCCGCGGCGACCGCGGTCGTGCTCGCGCGCACGCGCACCCACGGGCTTTGGAGATCGCTGCCGTAGTCCCGGGCTGTGGCGAGCAGGTACTCGTCCTGCAGGCCGAGATGGAATTGGCAGCGCTCGAGCTGCGCCGACACGCCGGGCAGGCGCGAGATGAGCTCCCACTGCGCCAGAGCGGTATCCGGCTCGACGGCGAGCGCATCGAGATCCAGCACCGCTTCCTCGTCGTCGTCCGCGTCCTGCGGCTGCAGGCCGACGTTGATCAGCAGCTCCAGCCAGCGCACGCGCCGGTCCACGCCCATGCCGGCGACGTCGGGCAGGCCGTGGGTCGCGGTTTCGAGGAACCACAGCGTTTCGCCATCGCGCGCGTCCTGGACGGTGCGCCGCCAGCTCGGACGCCCTTCGAGCCGCGCCGGCCAGCGCATGCGCGACGCCCACCAGCCGAGCGGACGGCCGTAGGCAAACGTGCGCGCCAGCGAACGCGCGCCCTGCGCGCGCGCCAGCACGGCCGCCAGCCGCTGCGGTTCGGCCAGGCTGCGGAACGCATCGGTCGCCGCCTTGCTGTCGTGGTAGATCCGCAGCTCGCTGTAGAAATGGCTGAGGCCGCGCGGCAGCATCGGCACCAGCGGTTCGAGATCGTCGAGGCGCACGCCGACCATGCTGGGCTCGTTGACCAGCGCGCGCAGGTAGCTTCGCACCGAGGGCGGCTCGCTGCCGTCGCGCCCGGGTTGCTCGGAGGACGGCTCGCGATCGTCGCGCGCGGGCTGCCCGAACGCGAGCACGTCGCCGGTCGACCAGGGCGCCAAGTAGACCCGGTGATAGCTCGGGATGAGCTTGTCGAGCAGGCGCTTCAGCAGATCGTCCTGCTCCCGATCGTCGCCCGCGCCGCCCGGCTGCGCCGCGGTGAGATCGACCGGCGCACACATGCGCTGCTCGAGACGGGCCTCGTCCGCGCAGACCAGCAGCATCAGCCGCGGATCCTGCAGCTCGTCCAGAAACGCCGTCAGCCAGCCCTGCTGCTCGGAAAACGGCGCCAGATCGAAGTCTTCGAGAATCACCAGCACCGCCTCGACGTCTGCGGAGCGCAGCGCGGCGTCGAGCCAGTCGCGCAGGTAGAGCCGCAGCTTCGCGCGGCTGCGAAGCTCCTCCTCAGCGATGTCCGGAAACTCGAGCGGACTCACCGCCAGCTGCAGCTCGAGCCGGCGATAGCGCGCGTCGGTCTGCACGTAGTGGCCGAGCAGCTGCTTCCACGCATCGATCGTCTTCGACTGCGCCACCGCTTCCGCCGGCCCCTCGTCGCGCATCCGCGCGGTTTCCGGGTAGGGCGGTTCGACGTCAGAACGCGCTTCGAGGCAGCGGTGAACGTGCTCGGCGATGCTGATCCCCAGCGGCACCTCAGGCGACAGCGTGCTGCAGTCGATGGGCTCGCGACACACGAACAGCGGCAGCGGGATGCGCGCAGCGTCGATCGCATCGTGCGCACGCTGCCGCATGCGCTGCCGCTGGCCGTAGAACCGCTGCAGCCCCTCGCCCACCCAGGCGCGCACGGTGCTCTTGCCCGCGCCCCGCACGCCGAACAGCCCGAAGACGCCGAGCTCCGCCTCGTGATCGACCGGCGGCAGGCCCTCGACCGCACGCTGGGCCAGGCGATCTTCGACCGATGCGCGCCGGTGCGGATCGCGCGCGTCGTCCTGCCGCCGGGCGCGCTCGCGCCGCTGGTGATCGACGTGGCGAACGATCAGCTGATGCAGGCGCTCGATGACCTCTTGCTGATCGCGCGTCGCGCCGTTGCGCTCGAATCGACCGGTCGGTTGTTTGTCGTTGGCTGGACGCATGATCAACGCCTCGCGTAGGCGATCTGGGCCAAATGTTTGTGGCAGTCCGATCGCCAGCGCAGCATCTGCGCCCGACGCGGACCGTCGGCCGTGATCCATCCTTGGATGAAGAGCTCTTCCATCGGAATGCGCGATGCGACCAAATGCATGGCCATCTCGTCATGATGCAGCAGCACCCCGACGATGCGCGCGACCTCGGACTCATCGCGAATCAGCTGACCGAGCCGTTCGATCCACGATTCGAATGCCAGCGGCCGACGGTCTTCGAGCTCCCAAATCATGTCGTCGACGTCGTCGATCTCTTCCTCGACCGCCACCTTGCACAGCGCCTGCACCAGCAGGGGATGGCCGCCCGACCAGCGCTGGGCGCGCACGATGGCGTCGTCGCTCGTGAAAATCGGCCGCCCCGCATTGCCTGGGTAGGTGGCAAATCGCTCGATTTCGCCGCGACTGAAGTAATCAGTCGTGAACAGCTGGGCATACGGCAGCAGATTGGACTTGGGCGCGCGCATGTAGGGATCGAGCGCGCGGTAGGAATGCCCCAAGAGCACGATGCGCTTGATCGAAGCGCGCTGGCGCGTGTCGTCCAGGAAGCTGCGCAAGCGGCCGAAGAAGACGGTGTACAGGTCTTCCCGGCTCGACGCGTCGCCGATGTCCGCATCGTAGTTGCGCAGCACCACCCCCGCGATGTCCGACGCGCCATTCGACGGCGTGACCACGTGGCGGATCACCTCGATGGGATCCGCGCTGGCGTCGCGCTCGGCATCGGCCTCGTCGCCCTGCTCCGCCAGCTGATCGCGCAGTCGCCGGGCCGCATTGTCGAGGCGCTGCTCATGGTGCTCGCTCGAGTTCAGCACCCAGGCAAAGTCGAGCGTGACGTAGCGCTCGCTGGCCACGAGCCAATTCGCATAGGACGAAATGCCGCTGTGGCGGTTGCCCGCGACGATCAGCAACGGTTCGTGCGCCAGGGCGCGATCCGCTTTGTCGTCCGGCGACAGGCTAACTTCGCCATTGCCCCGCGCGTAGGCGGTCGCGCCGGGCAGGCGCGGTTTTTCGAGGCCACTGCACAGGTAGGTGAATCGCCAGCGGCGACCTGAATCGTTCTTCTTGCCCGGAGCCTCGACGAGCATCCGCCTGGACAGCGGTTCCTCGGCGCCGGTTCCGTCAGATGAAAACTGCAGCGGACGGAGCGTGAACCGCTCACCGGACGGCTCGGCGTCTTGACGTTCTCGGCCGGTCGCGCGTTGACTCATCGTCGGTCACCCTTCATCGCTGTCATCGTTTCGCGCGACGCATGAAAAGCCAAAAGCTGCGCATGATGCAGGATGCGATCGTTGAT
>JBCCOR010000326.1:0-5832 GCA_039025295.1 Acidobacteriota bacterium | reverse complement strand
GTCGCCGAGTCCATTCGCGGCATGATGGTGCCTTCGGCCTATGCAGATGTCAAGAAAATCCTTAAAGACAAAAGGTACTCAACGGCCCGCCAGATGCTCCCTGAAGCGCTGGTCAAGGTCAAATCGAAGCGCAACGAGACCATCGAACTCCTCTGCGACCTCATCGACGATCCCGACATCACCCCCAACGTCATCGACGCTCTTGCGCGGGTCAAAGCCGTCGACGCCATCCCGCGGATCCAGCCGTACGCCGACTCGCCCATTCCGCTGGTCAAGCGCGAGGCGCAGAAAGCGATCAAGAAGCTCGAGAAGCTTCGCGACAAGCCGGCGAAACCCACCAAGCCGCCCGCGCTCACCGCGGTGACGAGCGGACCGCCCGAAGACCGGGTCGAGTCGTCGATGAACCTCGACGCAGAGAAGGTCCCGGCGCTTTTTCGAAAGATCGTCAAGTCGCTGCAGAAAGTCGACCGACGCGTGGCCGCGGAGGTGCGCGACGTCCTCCTGACGATGGAGATCGACGAGGAGCGCGCGTTCACCTTCGACGTGACCCACGACGATCAGCCCTCGACCGTGCATCTCCGGCTCTTCATGGACGACGAAGACGCCGCCGACGTCGCGCTCTACGCCGAGCCGGGCGTCGCAGCGATCGTCGATCAAGTGATGGCCGCGTACGCGGTCTGAACCGTCGGCCCCGCGTCCGCCCCGCGGCCAATCCTCGCGCGAAGCGCCTACGCGTCGCCGGCCGGCGCCGGCCGAAGCGTCGCGAACGCGTCCCGATGCTGCGCCAGCCGATCGGCGTAGCGCACCGCCTGGCCCTGGCCGTTGTAGGCCGTGGCGAACGCCTCGAACTGCCCGCGGCGCAGATCGTCGAGCATCGTCGACGCCTGCCCGGGCCCGGTGATGAAGTCGAACAGGCCAAGCGCGTGCCAGCGCACGTCGGCCGTGAAGCGGGCGAACATCGCCTGCGGCGAGCCGTAGCCGATCTTGGGATGGTTGAAGCCCATGATCTGCGGCATGCCCATGCTGATCGCGCGCAGCGCGGCGTCTTCGTCGAGCGTGCGCGCCAGGTCGAACGCCCGCCATTCGCCGGCCTGGCGGCCGTGAAACGTCTCCCACGGGGCGTGTTCGCCGTCGCGCACGCGATGGCCCTGCCAGCGTCGCGACGCATCGAAGCGGAAATGCCGGTCGAATACGTCCGCGTGATCGATGCCCCAGTGCGACCAGAACTTGTGCACCTCGACGCGGATCGTCAGCCGGCCGTCGGCGCCGAAGCCGCGGCCCGACGACTCGACGACCAGCACCACCAGCGCGAGGGACGGATCGAGCCAGAGCCGATCGCAGATCGGCAGCAGCAGGCCGCCGAGCGCGTTCCAGGTCGACGCCAGCCGCCGCGTCGTCGGCGTCGATCGCGCGGGGTCCGCCATCAGGCGCCGGGCGTCCGGCGCCGGCAGCGGCACCTCGCGGAGCGCCGGACGCTCGTGCAAGAAGCCCGCGTCAGGCGACGCCGGATCGTCGATCGGGCTGTCGAGGGCGACGAAATCGCCGTGCACGAAGCCGTCGCCCAGCGGCGTGCGCACGGCGTACCAGCGGCCGACGACGGCGTCGATCGCGAGCGCCGTGCCGCGCGGCAGGACCGTAAGCGGCGGCTGCGCGGTGTCGGGCGTGACGCGCAGGTTCAGCCCGCGCGCCGTCACCCGGCCGCGGCGCACGGGCGCATCGGGCGGATGCGACGCCGGCGCGTCGGGCGGCAGATCAGGATCGTCGGGCACGGCGCGGATCGACCTCAGACGCCGAGCATCGAATGCTTGATTTCATCGAACGAGCGCAGCGCGTCGCTCGCCAAAGCGGGATTCTCGGTCAGCGCCAGAATGCAGTGACGCAGCACGCTGCTCAGATCCTGCTGCTGATCTTCCTCGACCTCGTAGATCATCTCGAACAGGATGAACGCGAACGCCGCCCCTTCGTAGGTGCGGCCGCCGAGGCGCTCGGCGATGCTGCGGTAGAGCTCATCGTGCGCGAAGGCCATGCCGAGATCGCGCGATTCGGCCTGGCTGCGCAGCTGACGCAGCACCGTCGACGCCGGCGGGAAGGCGAGGTAGTCGGCCATGATCGATGCGGTCGGATCCGATGCGGCGGGTTCGGTTCAGCCCCGGACGGTCAGCGGCAGCACCGTCGGATGCGCGTCGCCGCTGCCGCCGTCGTCGTCGACGCGGCGCAGCGCCGGGTCGGAGGCCGCGTCGTCGACGCCCACATCTGCGGCCCGCGCTGTCGTCGCCACCCGCGACGACACGATCGGCAGCCGCACCGTGATGCGGGTACCCATATCCTGCTCGCTGTCGATGGTCAGCTGGCCGCCGCACAGCAGCACCCGCTCGCGCATGTTCAGAATCCCCACGCCCGGTGTTTCATCGAGAGTCGACGGATCGAAGCCCGCGCCGTCGTCGGCCACGATCAGGATGTAGTCGTCGGCGTCGGCCGTCAGCAGCACTTCGATGTGCGTCGAGCGGCCGTGGCGCGACGCGTTGGTCAGCGCCTCCTGCATGATACGCAGCAGATGCGTGGCGTGTTCCGGCGCCAGGTCGATCACCTGCAGATCGCTGGTGAAACGACCGGCGATGCCGGTGTGGCGGGCGAAGTCCTCGACCCGGCCGCGCAGCACCGAAATCGGCTCGAGGCCGGACATTTCGACCGGACGCAGATCGCGCGCGATGCGGCGCACGGTCTGGGTCGTGCTGTCGACCAGCTGCGCCATCATCTCGAGCGTCTGGTCGATCGGATCGGGCAAGCCGGTCGGCGCGGCGTCGCGCACGGTCTGGGCCAGCGCCGCGCGCGAATCGGCGGGGGCGTCGCCGAGCGCCGTCCGCCGCAGCGAGCCCTGCAGCACCGACAGGCTCAGCCGCAGCGCGGTCAGGTCCTGGCCGAGCTGATCGTGGATCTCGCGCGACATCGCCGCCCGCTCCGACTCGCGCACGCGCTGCAGATGCTCGGCCAGCTGGCGCAGCTCCTGGCGCGACAAATCGAGATCTTCCTGCGCGCGCTTGGCCGGCGTGATGTCTTCGACCAGGCCGACGATCTGCCGCGGTCGCCCCTCGGGCGTGCGGTGGACGACCAGGTTGCGGTTGCGCAGCCAGCGCCAGTTGCCGTCGCGATGGCGCATGCGGTACTCGCGCGTCACGAACGAGTCGGCCGGATCGTAGCGCTCGATCAGCTGTGGCAGATGCTCGCGATCGTCGGGATGGATCAGCGCCGACCAGCGCGCGCGCTGATCGCCGAGGCGATTCGAAATCTCCTCGTCGTCGTAGCCGAGCATGCGCTCGATGCTGTGGTTGGCGTAGACGATGCGCTGCTCGGCGAGATCGTAGAGGTAGACCCGCCACGGCAGGACGTCGATCAGCCGGCGATGCAGGCGATGGGTGGCGCGCAGGGTGGTCTGGACGCGGCGCAGGGCGTCGTTGAGGTCGCTGCAGCGCTGCAGCAGGGCGTCGTTGACTGCGCGCTGCACCTGCAGCAGCGCCGGCGCCGCGGCGGCGGCATCGTCGGCGAGCAGGCGCTGACAGAAGCCGTCGTCGAGTGCCTGGCAGCGCAGCGTCGGCGCGCCGTGGGTCAGGCGACGGCGCGCGGTCGTGGGCACGGCGTCGGTCAGCAGCGCGAGCACGTAGGTGTCGCGGCGCAGCGCGACCGCCACCGCCTCGACCGAGGCGTAGGCGTCGATCGGCAGGCCGGTGCTGGCCAGGCGACGCACCAGCGCGTCGCGTCGCGGCTGGGCTGCATCGAGTAGCAAAATTCGCGGTGATGCGGATGGTTCGTCCAAGACGGGAACGCCGAATGCCATGGCCTGCCAGGCTACCAGACCTGCCGACCGCGTTCGTGCACGGACGCGCCGTCGCGGTTCCTCTTCTGATCCCCGTTCGGTTTCGATACATTGGGATGCGAATGCCCGCGAGGAGTGACGATGACCGATTCCGACGCAGACGGCCGCTCGGCGGCTGACGACGCCCGCGCCGCAGCGCTCGCCGCCTGCCTGCCCTTCGTCGACGCCGGCGGCTTTCGCGCCGTGGCCGATGCCCTCGGCGTGCCGTCCGACCAGCGCGCCGCCGCCCTCGACCGCGCGATGCGCCTCGACGGCGCCGCCGCGGCGCCGCCCGATCCGGACGCTGCCGCCCTGCGCCAGCAGCTGTCCGAGACCGAGCGCACGCTCGAACGCACACGCGTCGAGATCACCCTGCGCGACGAGACCTTGGCCACCGCCGCCGCGCGCCATCAGGCGCTCGAAGCCCGCGTCGCCGAGCTCGAGACCGCCGCCGAAGCGTCCGACGGCGACGGCGCGCGGCTGGCGAACCTGCAGGCGCAGGTCGACGACGCTCATGCCCACGCCGCGGCCGCCCATCAGGAGGCCACGCGCGCCGAGGAGGCGCTGCAGCGCGCGCGCGAGGAAGCCCAGGCCGCCGACACCCGCGCGCGCGCCAGCGACGAGGCGCACGACGCCGCGCGCGCCGACGTCGAGGACATGCAGCGCCGCCTGGGCGTGCGCGAGCTCGAGCGCGACGAGCGCCAGCGCCACATCGAGCAGCTCGAAGGCCAGCTCGCGCTGTCGGCCGACGAGTACAAGCGACTCGGCGTCACCGTCCAGGCGCTGCGCAAGGAGCGCGATCGCCTGTTCGAGGGCAACCGCGGCCACGACGGCCAGCTCGATGAGCTGCGGGCGGAGCGCGACATGCTGCGCCAAACGCTGGCGACCGCGCGCCGCGAGCGCGACGCCCTGCGCAGCGCGCACGAGCAGCTGCGCGCCGAGGCCGAGCAGCACCGCATCCAGTTCGAATCGACCGCGGCGGAAAACGATCGCCTGGCGGCGATGCTCGACGCGCTCGAGTCGGGCCCATCGAACGACGACGCGGTGGTCGACGGGCCCGCGGACGATGGCTCCGGCGACACCCCGACGTCCGACGCGGTCGATGCCGACGCAGCCGACGACGACGCAGCCGACGACGATGCAACCGACGACGACGCGGCCGATGCAGCCCAGGGTCCAACCGACGACGACGTCGAGAACACGGCGGACGACGACGCAAGCACGGATGAAGGCAACGACGACTCGCACGCCGGCACGTCAGCGGACGCGGTCGATCCCACCGCGGCCGACGTCTCGCCCCAGTCCGTGCCGGTCGACGATCTCGTCGCGCGCGACATCCGTCCGCAGTCGGTCGCGATCGACGATCTCGACGCGGACGCGCCCGACGCTGCGGCGTCCGACGTCGACGCCCCCAACCGCGACGGTCGCGGCGACGACGCGATCACGATCGAGGTCGACGCCGACGACGCGCACGCGGATGCAGATGCGGCGGACGAGACGATCCCCATCGACCTCGAGAACGCGGCGGACGCGACGCGCGACCCGGCCCCGGATCCGTCGTGAGCTTCGGCGTCGCGTTCCACGCCGGGCGCGCGGGCTCGGCGCGCACCGTCACCGCGGTCTCGCTCGCCCAGTCGCTGATCCGGCGCGGACGCCGCGTCGTCTACATCGATCTCGATCTCGACGGCCCGGGGCCGAGCAGCTTCGGCCTGCCGATGCCGACCGGCGAAGGCGCGGGCCATCTGCCGGGCTTTCTCGACTACGCGCTGGCGTGGCAGCGCCGCGCCGATGACGCCGCGGTCGGCGACGACGACGCGCCCCGCGCGTCGCCGCCGTCGCTCGCGCCCTTCGTCCACGCCTGTCCGACCGCGGGCGGCGACGCGCCGCTGTGGCTGCTGCCGGCCCGCGCGCGCCTCGGCGCCGACGGCCCGCCCCGGCGCGCGGCCCAACGGCCCGGGCGAGAGGACGACAATGCGCCGCGC
>JBCCOR010000325.1:0-5836 GCA_039025295.1 Acidobacteriota bacterium | reverse complement strand
CGCGCCCGCGACGCGCTGCGCGCGGGATCGGCGCGCGCGACGGCGAATTCGCCGCGCAGGGCGTCGCGCAGCAGGCGGCGCAGCCAGGCGCGGTCGACGTCCCACGACGGATCGAGCAGGCGGTCGCTGATCGCGCGGCGCTCGCGCGTACGGCCGCGAATCAGGACGTCGTAGGCCGCCGCGGCGGCGCGCACGGCGGCCGAGGGTCCCGCCGCGGCCGGCGGCACATCGGCCAGGCGGCGCGCGCGACGGCTGCGGCGATCGAGGGCAAAAGGCATGGCATCGCGTCTCCTCCTCCCCGGATCGCGTGCGGCAGATGACGGAACGGGCGCGGGCGCGGCCCGACCGGCGAATCGTCAGTCTATGCAGCGCGGTCGGCTGTGCGCGGACCCATCCGGATGCAGACGGGGCCCGACCTCAGTCGGCGGCGGGCGGCGTGACCACCTCGTCGGCGTCGCGCAGGATGCGGTTGATCTGCGAGACGGCGTCGACCGTGTGGTCCTGATGATGGCTGGCGATCTCGGTCACCAGCGCGTTGAGAATCGTCACCACCGCGGCGCAGGCGTTGGTGAAGAGCAGGTTGTCGGTGCGCACCGCGAGGGCGTGCCCGCTGCGATGCGCTGCCGGCGCCGCCGGCCGGTCGCAGATCACCGCCGTCGGCACGCCGCGCGCGGCCACCGCCTCGACCAGCGCAATCGTCTGCCGCGAGTAGGGCGGAAACGAGAACGCCAGCAGCAGATCGCTCGGCCGCAGCACCACCGACGGCTCGAGCGGCGAGGTGAAGCGCGGCGCCATCACGGTTGCGCGCAGGCCGATCTGGGTCAGCAGATAGGTCAGGAGATCGGCGAAGGTCGAGGAAATGCCCTGGCCGAAGACGTAGACGTGATCGGCTTTGAACAGCGCCGTCGCCAGGCGGCGGAAGGCGCGCGCGTCGACCGCGGCGATCGTGCGCTGGATGTTGTCGACCTCCTGGCGCGCCACCGCGGTCAGCGGCGGATCGCCCTGCGCCGCCTCGCGCTCGGCCGCCGCCACGCCGCCGTCGAGGGTCAGCGCCGGCGGCGCGACGTCGATGCGCGCGCGCAGCACCTCGAGCAGCGCCATCTTGAGCTCGCTGAAGCCCGCGTAGCCGATGCGCTGCGCGAAGCGCACCACCGTCGCCTCCGACGCGCCGCTGCGCTTGGCGAGCTCGGGCACCGACAAGAACGGCAGCTCGCGCAGCTGGTCGAGCACGTAGTCGGCGACCAGCTGCTGCTGGCGCGGCAGGCGCGCGTGATGGCGGTGGACGAGCGCGCGCACGTCGGCCTCGGTGCGCAGCTCGGGCGCGGCGGGGCGCGGCGGGGTGGACGAGGCGTCCGGGGACGGGTTGGCGCGTGGCACGGCGGCGTTCTCCAGCAGCGGGTCGATCGGCGGGTCGGATGCAAACGTGAAATGATCATTTCACATTTATCGAACGAGCCGAAGGACCCAGCAAAATCAGACGAGTTCCTTCTCAGTATCTTGACAGCCAGCCCGCGCACTGTCACGATTTGACGGCTTTCCTGTCAAACATTGCCGCTTGATGAAACGATCATTTCAAGTCGCAATTCCACGCCGTCTCGATCCCGAGGAGACCTTCCCATGCACCTGAGTCGCCCGCGCACCGCGCGCCGCCTCCCCCGCCTCCTGCCCTTCCTGTTCGCGGCGCTGCTGCTCGCCGCCGTCGCCACCGCGCCCATCGTCGCCCAGAGCGACCAGACCGGCGGCCTCGACATCGTCCTGCTCGACGTCGGCGAAGCGCCGGTCGCCGACGCCGTGCTGCTGGTCACCAAGCTCGACGGCGGCTATCCCAAGGACGCGATCAGCGACGCCGACGGCCGCGCGCGCTTCGGCTTTCTGGTGCCGGGCAGCTACGTCATCACCGTGCAGGCGCCGGGCTACCGCGATCAGGTGATCTCTGACGTGCGCGTGCGCGCGACGCAGTTCGCTGGCCTGACGATCACGCTGCAGGCCGCCGAGTCGTTCACCGAGGAGCTGACGGTCACCGCCGAGCGTCCGCTGATCTCGGCGACCACCACCGAGCTCGACTTCACCCTCGACGCCGAGGCGACCACCCAGCTGCCGACCGCACGCACCGCCACCGACCTGGTGAAGTTCACGCCGGGCGCGTCGAACGGCGCGGTCTGGGGCGGCTCGGGCGATCAGGCCAACAGCTACCAGCTCGACGGCGTGAGCGTGAACCAGACCGGCTTCGGCGGCGACTTCCTGCTGCCCAACGTCGATTGGATCGAGGAATTCCAGGTCAAGGGCCTCGGCGCCGGCGCCGAGTACGGCAACTTCCAGGGCGGCCTGATCAACATCGTCACCAAGTCGGGCAGCAACGAGGTCCGCGGCGGCGTGCGCGGCAATTTCGAGAACGACGATCTGCGCGACAGCACCCTCGACACGCGCGAGGTCGGCTTCGAGGACGACGACCGCTGGGAGATCAACGCTGATATCGCCGGGCCGCTCGTCGCCGACAAGCTCTACTACTTCGCCTCGGCGCAGCGCGTCGAGCGCAACACCAACGTGGTCGACGAGGTCGGCTCGCTCGATGCGAACGACGTCGTCTTCCTCGACGCGCAGGAAGAACGCGAGGAAACCAAGCTCTTCGGCAAGCTGACCTGGCAGGCGACCGGCGCCGATCTGTTCAACGCCGTCGTCGGCTGGGACGAGGTCGAGACCGCCAACCGCGGCCTCGACTCGTTCACCGACGTCGCCGCCGCCGAGACCCAGGACTCGCCGTCGGTCTTCTACAACGCCAACTGGTCGCGGGTGTGGTCGAGCCAGGTGTTCAGCGAGTTCAAGTTCAGCGGCTACGACGGCGACGACGATCGCCTGCCGAAGAACGGCGATCTGCCGGCCGTGCAGCAGCTCGACGGCGATCGCGCGCTCTTCCGCAACGCCGTCACGACCCGCCTGCGCACCCCCGAAACCCTCGCCTTCACCGCCAGCGCCGACTACTTCTTCGAGACCGGCTCGCTGCGCCACAACCTCAAGATCGGCGGCGAATACGAAGACGGCAGCTGGCGCGAGCAGCGCACCCGCAACGGCGGCTTCACCTGGCGCCCCGAGCGCGGCGACGGGCCGTTCGACGCCGACGATCCGTCGACCTGGGGCTTCATCTCCAGCGACTGGGGCGGCGACATCAACCTCGACGCCGAGACCCTCAACGCCGCCGTCTACGTCCAGGACTACATCGACATCACCGACCGCTTCCGCCTCTCGGCCGGCCTGCGCTGGGGCATCTGGGAGGGCGATCTGACGCCGGGCTTCGGCGGCGGCCCGTCGTTCGAGGCGGTCTCCGACGACGCCATCGATCCGCGCCTCGGCTTCGTGTGGGACGTCACCGGCGATGCCCGCTGGGTCGCCAAGGCGCACTGGGGCCGCTATCACCAGAGCCTCTTCGCGCTCCTCTTCGACCGCGCCGAAGGCGGCAACGTCTTCCAGGACCTCGAGTTCTGGGACTGGATCGGTCCCGGCCTGCCCGACGTCGACCGCCGCTACACGCTGGCCGAGCGCGAGCAGTTCTTCGAACTCTTCCGCATTCGCCCGACCGGCGGCGAGACCGGCCCGGCGCTCGACTACGAGCAGCCCTACGTCGACCAGCTGGTGCTGAGCCTCGAGCACGCCCTCTCCGACGATTGGAAGATCGGCCTGACCTACGTCAACCGCGAGAACGAGGCGATCGTCGCGCTGGTCGACCGCAACCAGGCGACCAACTACACGCGCCTGACGGATATCGCGGTCTTCGACTTCCGCTCGGGCGATCCGATCCTCGGCGCCGACGGCGCGCCCCTGGTGCTCGACGCGCTCTTCCTGAGCAACGACGACATTCGCTTCGTCGGCGGCGCGCCCGGGCTGTCGGACGCGCAGGTCGACGCGCTGACCTTCGATCAGGACTTCGTGCTGACCAACCCCGACGGCGCCTTCCGCGAGCTCGATCAGGTGCAGCTCACGCTCGACGGCCGCGGCAGCTCGCGCTACGGCCGCTGGAGCCTCGGCGCGTCGCTGGTCTACAGCGACCTCGAGGGCAATTTCTTCAGCGTCAGCGGCTATCAGGATCCCAACGGCACCGGCGTCGGCCAGTTTGTCAACCCAAACGAGGCGATCAACAGCGGCGGCACGCTGCGCAACAGCAGCGAGTGGGAGGTCAAGCTGCGCCTGTCGGGCGATCTGCCGTGGAAGCTGAGCGGCGGTCTCTACGTCAACTACATCTCGGGCGACGCGTTCACGCCGACCTACACCATCGACGACCGCCAGCACGACTTCGTCACCGCCGACGGCGCGTTCCTCGATCCGGATCTGCTCCTCGGCGTCGGCGGCGAAACGATCTTCCTCGAGCCGCGCGGCACGCGCGAATTCGAGGACTTCACCGTCATCGATCTGCATCTCGACCGCGTCATCGACCTCGGCGCGCTCGATCTGACGCTCGGCTTCGACGTCTTCAACCTGACCAACGAAGACGTCGTGCGCGCGCTCAAGACCTCGGTCAACGATCAGGTTGCGGGCGATCCGACGACGCTCTTCGGCAGCACCCGCCGACGCCTCGATCCGCGCGCGTTCAGGCTTTATGCGTCGCTGCGCTGGTAGGCGCTGCGACCATTCGCCCGCTCTTCCCGGCCGTCGCGGCCGCGTCGCACCGTCGACGCGTCGCGGCGGCCGTCGCCGTTTCAGGTCGTCGAATCGTCGCGCCGCGCGCGATCGTGCAGACGGGCAGCGGCGCGCAAGGCAGCGCCGAGATCGAAGTGGACGAGCTGCGGCACGCGCTCGAACAGCAGCGCGAGCCGCGCCGGATCGTCGGCCGCCAGCTGTCCCATGGCGACGCTGAAGGTGCGATCGAGATAGGTCGAGGTGTGGCGTTCGCCGGCGATTGCGAAGGCGTCGAGCGCCGGTTCGAACTGCGCCGGCGTGAAGCCGATCAGCGCGAAGTAGCGCAGTGCCGCGGCCAGCGCCGGCGGATCGTCGAGGCGCGTGAGCCGCGCTTCGAACGCCTCGCGCGACTCGACGTCGGCCGCGCCCAGGCGAACGAAGTACTCGATCGCCGCGCGGCGCACGAACGGATCGTCGTCCTCGAGCCGCGCCGCGACCTGCGCGCGCACGGCGGGCTCGTCGACGCCGAGGTCGGCGAAGTAGGCCAGGGCCGCCTCGCGCACGGTCATCGCCGGATCTTCCAAGCGCGCGCGCACGGCGTCGCGGGTGACGTCGTCGAGATCGGCGACGCGCGTCAGGTATTCGATCGACGCGCGCCGAATCGCCAGGTTGTCGTCGTCGAGCCGGCGGTGAATCTGCCGGCGCACGGTCTCGTCGAAGCTGCCGATGCGCAGGAAATACAGCACCGCCGAGCGGCGCACGCTGACGTCGACGTCGTCGAGGCGGTCAGCGAACGCCTCCTGGGTGTCGGCGTCGTCGCGGGCGATGCGCGACGCGTAGGCCACCGCCGTGCGCCGCACGCCAGGATCCTCGTCGGCGACGCACTCGGCGAGCACGGCGAGCGTGGCGTCGTCCTCGGCGCCGATGCGCGCCAAGAACGAGAGCGCGGCGTGGCGCAGATGGACGTCGCGATGGCCGGCGTACACCAGGAACATGCGCCGCACCTCGGGATCCTGCGCGCCGACGTGAGCGAACCACGCCACCGACGCCAGCCGCCCGCGCAGCTCGTCGGGGTCCTCGAGCCGCTCGACGAACGCCTGACGCAGCTCGTCGCCCATACCCTGGCGCACGAAATAGGCGACCGCCATCTCGCGCTCGGCGACGTCGCGGGCCGAGTGGCGCTCGGCGCAGCGCGCGCGCGTGCGCCGCTCGGCGCCGCCGCGGCGGG
>JBCCOR010000324.1:0-5877 GCA_039025295.1 Acidobacteriota bacterium | reverse complement strand
GCCACGACGGCGGCTTCAACACCTTCGAGGGCACGATCAACCTGGTCGACGGCAAGCCCGAGAGCTCGAGCGTGAGCATCGTGATCGACACGACATCGATGTTCTCCGACAACGACAACCTCACCGAGCATCTCAAGAGCGCCGACTTCTTCGAGGTCGAGACCTACCCGACCGCGACCTTCGCCTCGAACAGCATCACGCCGGTCGAGGACGGCACGCCGGACGTCTACGACGTGGTCGGCAACCTGACGCTGCACGGCGTCACGAAGCAGATCAGCTTCCCGGCGACGATCACCGTCGCGGGCAACGACGTCAAGGCGAGCGCCGAGTTCTCGGTCATGCGCTTTGACTACGGCATCGAGTACAAAGGCGCGGCCGACGACCTGATCCGCGACGAGGTCGTGATCAAGCTCGATATCGCGGGCGAGCCGCTCGACGAGCTGATGCCAGAGACCCCGGCGGAGGAGACCGCCAGCTGACGCGGCATCTCTTCCATCCGCCCGATCGACCGTCGATTCGGGCCTGCTGCGGCATCGCGCTCGTCACGGCACGATGCCGTTTTTGTTTGCGCCGCGAATCGCTGGCGCGATCGATCACTCGATCGGCGCGAGAACGCCCTCACTGGCAAGAAAGCCCTGAATCGCCCGCGCCGCAATCTGGTTGGCGGTTTCGTTGGGATGATGATCCCAGCGATTCACGATCAGTGACGTACCCGCACCCGCATGCGACCGCAAAACGGGCAGCAGATCGAGATGCGGTACACCTTCCGTCTGCCAGAGACGACCGAGCCGCTGATGCGCTTCAGCGAAGGGGTAGTCGTCCAGCGATGACAGATACGGAAAGGTCACCACCAGGAACGGAATCTCCGCGGCGTGTACGCGCCGATGCAGCCTGCGCAGGACATCGGCGTTGGTTTGCCAGGTCTCACCGCGATACGCGTCCTGAATGCGCGCAACGTGCTGCTGGATATAGGGAGATCTCAAGATGGTCCACCGGTAGCTGAACGTATTGAGGAAATAGCTATTCCGGCGAAGAAATCCCATCGACTGTTCAAACCGCCATGTATACATCGCCATGCCCCGGTAGTACGGGTCGGCAAAGCTCACATCGTTCAGCGTGTAGACCAGCACCACAGCATCGGTCTGATAATGCAGTGTGCCGAGACGTTGCACCGTGCGAAGATGGTCATCGGATTCGAAACCACTCTTGGCCAGTATGTGAATCTCGAAATCGGTATGCCAACTGCGCAGCCGATTCGAAAATCGTTCGCGAATATCCTCGATTCCTACGCCTTCGGTGAAGGAATCGCCCAGAAAGGTAATGCGCTTCTTGTCTTGAAGCTCGGGATGGTAGTCCACGTCATCGCGCCAGCCCTGGGCGTTGAGCTGATAGTGCCGCTGATACCAGCGCTGGGACACCAGCATATTGGCAATGGCGTCGGAGCGATCAACGAAGAAGCGAAACCAGGTTTCGCCGCCGGCCAAGAGAAGCGATATCAGAAACAACGAGAACGTCGTATTCCAAGCCACCAGCATGACAATGCGATGAACCTTCGCGCGCTGGCCGATTGTGTACAGGGCAATCAGGAGCGCGAGCAGCCCACAGGGAACGGCCACGAAGGCGCCGTACAGCGCATCGAACTCGGCGAGCATCATCGCGCCTGGACGTCTCCGCACAGCCGCGGCATCGGCGCGCCACCCGTCGCATCGGCGGCGGATCGGCGCGGAGCCGCGCTTCCGATCGGATTTTGCTGATCCAAAAAGGCCGAGATCGCCTCGGCCGCCAGCTGATTGGCGTATTCGTTGGGATGACCGTCCCAGTAGTTGACCGCCAGCGACGCATCGGCGTGATCGCGGTACGTGGTCAAGAGATCCAGATGCGGAACGCCCTCGGCTTTCCAAAAGGACGCAATTTGCGCATGCTCGGGGCCGAACGGATAGCGCTTGAGATCGCGCATGTGGGGAAACGTGGCGACGACCAGCGGAACCCCGCTTTGCGCCAGCAGACGCCGCAGCTCGCGCAGCAGCGCGATGTTCTGATGCCACGCCGCGCCGCGATATGCGTTGCGGATCATGGCGTCGTGCTTCTTCAAGTCGGGATCGATCATCACCTTCCAGCGAAAGGTCATCGTGTTGAGAAAGTAGCTTCGGCGCTGCAGGCGACTGAGCGAGCGGTTGTAGCCCCACATTCGGTTGTGGACCGTGGCGTAGTCTTCCGCCGCAAAGCCGATGTCGTTGAGCATGTAGGCCAGCAGCACGACGCTGGTCGGGTACTGGAGATCGCAGAGATAGCGTGCCGTTTTCAGATGATGCGTCGTCTGAAAACCGTTTCTGCCGAGCACGTGGACCTCGGTGTCCGGACGCAGCGCGCGCAGGCGATTGCCGAAGCGATCGTCGACGTCTTTGACGCCGGAGCCCTCGGTGAAGGAGTCGCCGAGTATGGTGATGCGATGCAGCCGCCGCGGCTCGAGATGGTAGTCGATGTTGTCGCGCCAGCCCTGCTCGTTCCGGTGATAGTGACGCTTGTGCCAGCGCTCGGCGATCCGCATGAAGCCGACGGCGTCCGTGCGATCGACGACGAATCGGTACCAGGTTTCTGCCGTCGCGAAAAAGGCCGTCGCCAAGAAGAGAGACAGCAAGAGGTTCCATACAAGAACCAGTGCCACGCCGCGTTGTGCGCTCTTGAGTCGATATCTGGCCAAGAGCAGCAACATCAAGAGCAAGATCAGGGGCAGTGCGACCACGTAGCCATACAGCGGAGTCAGTTCATCGAGCGCGATCATCGATCCGGTCACTTGTCGAACGTTAGGGGTATCAGGCGTTTACTGAATGTAGCCGAGAGCACGCAGCTGCTCGACGACCTCGGGATCGAGCATCCCCGGATCGGCTGCGCCCTCTGCGCGATCGGCGCTGCGGCGCTGATGCCACTGGCGCAGCATCTCGGTGACCGCGCCGCGCCCTGCGGGATCGTCCGCGAGCAGATCCTGGCGCTCCTGCGGATCGCGGTCCAGATCGTAGCGCTCGGCGCGCCCGTCGTAGCGCGGGCCGCCGGCGAGCCAGGCGATCGCCTTGTCGCCGGATGTGCGGCGCGCGATCAGCTCGATGCTGCGCTGCACGCCCGGTTTCGGCTGATGCATCGTGTGCGAATACGCCTCGGCGGACGCGCCGTCGGCGATCACCAATAGATCGTCGGGCGTCGGCTCGGCGCCCTCGGCGTCGATGCCCATCAGGCGCCACAGCGCCCGCGGCAGGCGGCGCGTCTCGACCTGCGCGTCGCGCCGGACCGCCGGCACGCGGCCGGGCGCCCACAGGATCAGCGGCACGCGCACCGACTCGTCGTAGAGCTGATGGCCGTGCTTCAAGCGGCCGTGCTCCATGAATTCCTCGCCGTGGTCGCTGGTGATCGCGATCACGGTCTGCTCGAGCTCACCGCGCGCCGCGAGCGCCTCGATCAGCGCGCCGAACGCGCGATCCCAGCTTGCGATCTCGCCGTCGTAGGCGCCGCGCAGGAACGTCAGATCCGCCGATCCGAGCGGATGCTCGGGCGTGCCGCCGAAGTTGATCGCGTGGAAGGCGTCGTTGAGCCGCGCCATGTCGCGGTACGCGCCGTCGTAGTCCGGATCGACGAAGCGCCGGCCGTCCTTGCCGGGTGCGCTGTACGGATCGTGCGGCTCCATGTAGTGCAGCCACGCAAACCAGCGGAAGCCCTGCTGGGCGTCGAGCCAGTCGAGGAAGCGATCGTGGATCTTCGGCGCGCGCGCCCACGGCAGCTCGAGGAAGGTCTCGATGCCCTGCGCGAAGCCCGTGCTGCGCGTAAGGAGCGGATTGGTCGAGAGCGCGAAGGTGCTCAGGCCGGCGCGCTGCAGCGGCTCGGCGAGCAGGGTGTGCCGACGGCCGATCGGCTCGCCGTGAATCACGCCGTGCTCCTGCGGATAGAGGCCGGTCATGATCGACGCCATCGACGGCATCGTCCACGGCGCCTGGCTGATCGCGTCCTCGAAGACCAGCGCCTCGGCGGCGAAGCGGTCGAGATGGGGCGAGGTCGGCCGATCGTAGCCGTAGAGCCCGAGATGATCGGCGCGCAGCGTGTCGACCACCAGCAGCAGCAGATTGCGGCCTTCGCCCGCCGGCTGGCGACGCACGCGCGTCGTGCTGCGCAGCGTCGCCTCGAGCCAGCGGCCGACGGCTGCGCGGCCGTCCTCGCGCAGGATCGAGAGCGTGGCCTCGACGCCCGCGCGCCCGCGCAGCGACGCGGGCAGCGGCACGTCGACGGTGAAGCGCGTGGTGTGCTGCGCGGCGCGAACGACGTGGCGGCCGGCGTCGACGCCGTCGATGCGCACGCGGAACGTCACCGGCTCGAGATCGCGCCAGTCGTCGTCCGGGTTGCGCGGCCAGATGACGCCCTGCATGCGCAGATGATCGGCGTCGTCGGGCACGTCGATCGCGTCGAGGCGGAGATAGGGCGCGAAGCTGCGCTTGTCGCGTGACGACAGATCGCGCCGCCGCAGGAACGGATCGTGCGCCACCGCGTCGGGCGACGCGAGCAGATCGACGCGCGCCTCCTGCACCAGCACGACCGCCTCGTCGACGCCACCCGGGCCGAACGTGCACGCGAGCGCGAGCAGCAGCAGGAGCGGCAGCAGTCGGACGGCCCAGACGCGCAGACGGCCCACCGCGCCCCGCTCAGTCGGCGACGTCATCGTCTTCGTCGTCCTGCGCCATGCGCCGGCGACGCAGATCGCGAAAGCGCTCGGCGTCGGCCATCGGATAGGGATGGTGGAGGAGATCGAGGCGATCGGCGCAGCTGCCGATGGCTGCGGGCATGAAGTCGAGCAGCAGCCGCGCGCGCAGGCGGCGCGCCGTGTCGGGCCGGTAGAGCGCCGACGCCAGGCCGCGCAGGTAGGCCAGGCGGAAGAGCGCGCGCAGCAGATCGTCGACCGGATCGTCGGCCGCCGGATGATGCGGCGGATCGAACGACGCCGCCCAGCGCTCGGCGCGCGTCTCCCAGGTCTCGAGCGCCGCGAGCACCTCGCCGACCACCGTCGGCTGCGGCTGCGCGAGCAGCCGCATGCGCGCCCGGCGCAGGCGCGCCAGATCGAGAAAGCGGCCGAGCACCGGACGCTGGCGGTAGAGCACGGCGGCCATCGCGCCGCAGCGCATCTGCCGGCGGCAGAAGCCGGCCGCGTCGTAGGGATGATGATGCAGGCCGACGGCGTCGGCGCGGTACACGATGCGCATGCCGTGCTGCGTAAGGCGGAAGGCGAACTCGGCGTCCTCGAAGGCGGCGGCGGGGTAGTCGGTGCTGAAGCCGTCGGGCGCGCGCAGCAGCAGATCGCGGTCGACCGAGACGTTCGAGGTGTAGAAATGGCGGAAGTCGTAGCTCGCGCCGTCGTCGAAGAAGCGGTAGCTGAACTGCTGCGAGCCGGCGCCGTCGATGTGGCGCATGGTGCGCGTCGGCGCGCGGCCGGCGGCGCTGCGATCCGGCGTCGCCCAGCGCGTCAGCCCGAGGACGGCCAGATCGGGATCGCCGTGCGCGCGATGGGTCTCGGCGTGACGGGCGAGCAGATCGGGCGTCGGCTCGATGTCGTCGCCGGTGAAGAGCACGTAGCGACCGCGCGCCAGGCCGAGCGCGCGGTTGCGGGCGCGCGCCGGTCCGCCGTTCGGCTGGCGGACGACGCGCAGGCGGTAGCGCGTCGGCCGCGCCGCGCGCAGCACCGCGGGCGTCGCATCGCGCGAGCCGTCGTCGACCGCGACGATCTCGAACGGCAGATCGGCGGGCTGCTGCTGCGCCCAGACGTCGAGCACGTGGCGCAGCGTCGACGCGCGCTGGTAGGTCGGCATCACGACGCTGAACAGCACGTCGGGCGTCGCGGCGGCG
>JBCCOR010000323.1:0-5898 GCA_039025295.1 Acidobacteriota bacterium | reverse complement strand
GGCGGCGCGCGACGCCCAGTCGATCACCAGCGCGGCGCCGTCGCGCACCACCCAGGCCACGGCACGCCCAGCGGGATCGGCCGCGGCCGGCAGCACGGTCACGCCGCGGCGAACGCTGCAGATCGGATCGGTCGGAAGCACGGCGCCCAGGGCGGCCGGGTTCACGGCGCCCAGCGCCGCGGTTGCGCAAGCGGTGTGGGTCAGGAAGCGTCGACGCGTCAGGTCCATGATTCATCCTCTGCGGTCGGAATGATGGGGATCAACAAACGACAAAAAAGCAGGCAACGACGTCGGTGACGGCGCAAACGCGCGGTCAATCGATCGGCGACACGATCGATGATTCGAGCATGACGCGCGACTGGAGCCGGCGTCATCGCAAGGTCGTTCAAAACCGGTTCAAGCGACCGCGCGAAATCTCCTGTGTACCCATATTGCGTCCGCACGCCAGCCCGCCGCGGACCTGCTCTGGAGGATTTCCGCACGTGCCTGCATCGCCCTCGTCTGCACCCTCGACCTTTCGACCCACCCGCGCCGACGCGCTCGCGCGGCTCGAAGCCTTCGTGCCGCGCGCGGGCCGCGACTACGCGCACACCCGCAACCACGACCGCGGCCCGGACGGACACGCCAACGTCTCGCAGCTGTCGCCCTATCTGCGCCTGCGCCTGCTGCGCGAATCAGAGGTCACGGCGCGGGTGCTCGCCGATCACGACGCCGACGCGGCGGAGAAATTTCTCCAGGAGGTCGCCTGGCGCACCTATTGGAAGGGCTGGCTGGCGCTGCGGCCGTCGGTGTGGGACGCCTATCTCGACGCGGTGGTCGACGCACGCTGCGACGTCCTCGACCGCGACCGGGCGCTGCGCCAGCGCCACGAGGACGCGGTCACGGGCACGACCGACATCGCCTGCTTCGACGCCTGGGCCAACGAGCTGACCACGACCGGCTACCTGCACAACCACGCGCGGATGTGGTTCGCGAGCATCTGGATCTTCACCCTCGGCCTGCCCTGGGCGTCGGGCGCGGCGTTCTTCCTGCGCCATCTGCTCGACGGCGACGCCGCCTCGAACACGCTCAGCTGGCGCTGGGTCGCGGGCCTGCAGACGCGCAACAAGCACTATCTGGCACGCGCCAGCAACATCCGCCGCTTCACCGACGGCCGCTTCGATCCGCGCGGCGACCTGGTCGAGGCCGCCGAAGCGCTGCCGTGGACGGAGCCGCCCCGACGCGGCGGCCTGCCCGACTGGCCGCAGACCGTGCCTGCCGCGGACGCCGACGACGGTCCGCTCGGGCTGCTGCTGCACGGCGACGACGCCTGCGCCGAGGCCTCGCCGCTGACCGGCGACGGCGGCCTGCGGGCGCGGCGGCGGGCGCTCGCGAGCGTGGCCAGCGCGTGGGCACCGTCGGTCGCGAGCGGCCTCGATCTCGCCGCGCCGGTGGTCGCGTTCCATCGCGGCGCGCTCGACGACGCGCGCGCGCGCGCCGCTGACGCCTTCGGCTGCGCGGCGGTCGATCTCGACGACGAAGTCGCCGCGCGCGCGGCCGATGCGCGCAGCGACGACGGCCGCGACGACGCCTACGCCGATGCGGTCGTCGACTGGGCCCGCGCGCAGAAACTGCGCACGGTCCTCGTGCTGGCGCCGGCGGTCGGCGCCTGGGAGCCGCCGCTCGGGCGCGCGCGCGCTGCGCTGGAAGCCGCGGGCTGTCGGGTGACGACGCTGCAGCGCACGTGGGACGCCGCGCTCCATCCGCACGCGACCCACGGCTTCTTTCGCTTCCGCAAAAGCCTGCCCGACGTGTGGGACGCGATCGGGCGCTTCGTCGAGCCGACGCAGGACGGCGGATAAGCCGACTCCTCTTCTGCCGCGCCGCGCACGGCCGCAGCCCGGTGCGCAGCTCTGTGAAAGGATGCTTTGTCCATGCGCATCCTGGTGACCTATCCGCTGCGCGGCGCGCTCGTGCGCGATGCCATCGACCTCGGCGACGACGTCGTCGTGCATCCGCTGCCCGCGCGCGACGCGGACGGCGCGCTCGCGCGCGCCCTGGCAACCCATCGGCCCGACGCGCTGCTGGTGCGCGGCGCGCCGCCCGACGTCGCGACGCGCGCAGCCTGGCGCGAAATCGCGGGTCGGCCGGTGCAGCTGGTCGTCCGCGACGATCGGCCGGACGGTCCCCGCCGCGCGACCGCGGAGTCGGACGCCGTCCCGGACGTCCACATCGCGCGCGTGGTCGCCGCGCCGGACGATCCCGACATCGACGATCTGCGCGCCCTCGGCGCCGCCGAGCGCGGCCTGGCTGAGATCGCCGCGGCGCCGCATCGCCAGCGCTGCGGCCTGACGGCGCAGCCCGGCGCGGCCTCCCTCAGCGACGCGACGGTCGTCCTGGTCGGCGCCGGCATCGTCAACCTGATGACCGCGCAGCGGCTGCTCGCACAGGGCGCGCGGGTCGAGATCCTCGAGGCCAGCCCCGATCCCCGCACCGCACCCGCCTGGCAGCGGCTTGGAACGACCCACGGCGGCGACGACGCGCGCGTCTTCTGCTTCACCGAAGCCAACAGCTACAACCGCCATCTGCGCGCGACCGCCGGTCCGCACGCGCTGACGCGCACGATCCGCGACGGCGGCTGGCTGGCGATCGAGCCCGATCGGCTGCGCGCGCACGAGCGGCGCTGGATTGCGCGCTTCCGGCAGCTGCCCGACTGGCGGGCGGCGACCTTCGCCGAAGACATCCACGGCTTCAGCATCGCCAGCTTCCCCGGCTGGCAAGCGCTGCGGCGCGATCATCCGGCGCTCTTCGACGACGTCGGCTACGCGCCCGGCGTGCTGCGGCTCTACGCCGACGCGACCCAGGCCCGCAGCGCCGAGGCGCTGCACGCGCGCCTCGGCTCGCTGTCGCGATCGCTCGATCCCGCCGCGCTCGTCGCGCATCATCCGGCGTGCCGCGCGGCCGTCGCGCGCGGCGAGATCGTGCGCGCACTGGAAATCGAGGGCTTCAGCCTGGCCGTGCACGCCTTCGCCGCCAAGCTGCTGGCGCATCTCGAGCGGCAGGGCGCCCGGCTGCACTGGAATCGGCGGGTCGAGCGGCTCGCGTGGACCGACGACGGCGCGGTCGCCGGTCTGCACACCCGCGACGGCGTCGTGCGCGCGCAGCACTACGTGCTGGCGCCCGGCGTCGGCGGCGGCGCGCTGCTCGACGGCATGCGATCGGCCGACGCGGTCCAGGGCGTGCTCGGGCTGTGGCTGCGCCTGCCCAACCGCGCGCCGCAGCTGCGCCGGTCGGTGAAGATCCATCGCGAGGGCCACGTCGGCGAAGACGCCAACGTCACCGTCGGCCGCGACGCCGACGGCCACCCGCTGCTGATCCTCGGCTCGGGCTACGGCTTTCTCGGCACGCGCGCGCTCGACATGGACCATCCGCAGATCGCGCCGCTCTTCGCCGCTCTCGAGGAAACCGCCCGGCGCTTCTTCCCCGACGCCTACCGCGACGCCGTCGACAGCGGCCTCGTGCGCGCGTCGCGTCGCGCCTGCGTGCGCCCCTTCACCAGCACCGGCCTGGGCATCTTCGAGATGCTGCCCACCGACCGCGGTGGGCGCCTGGTGCTGGCCGCGGGCCACAACACGGGCGGCTTCACCCAGTCGCCTGCCGTCGCCGAGGCCGTCGTGACCACGCTGCGCGGCGGACACCATGCCATGCAGGCGCTCTACGACCCGCAGCGCGGCGCCGGATCATGCGCGACAGACGATCCGACGCCGCAACCCGCCGCGTCGACCGTCTCTGCGCACGGCTGATCGCGCGCGGCGCGCCGCCGCGGAGGCGCATCTGCGCTTCGCATCGAACGCACCTGGGCAAGCGCTGGACGCCGCGGTAAGATGCCCGGCAGCTTTCGATTCTTTAAGTTTTCCACCAGCAAGGAGTAACGCCATGGCAACCACGTCCGGCGATCGGGGCGAATGGGGCTCCAAACTCGGCTTCGTGTTCGCGGCCGCCGGCTCGGCCGTCGGCCTCGGCAACATCTGGAAGTTCCCCAGCGAGGTCGCCGAGAACGGCGGCGCCGCCTTCCTCGTCATCTACCTGCTGTGCTGCTTCGTGGTCGGTTTTCCGGTGATGGTCGCCGAGCTCAGCATCGGGCGGCGCACCGGCAAGAACCCGGTCGGCGCGTTCAAGGCGCTGGGGGGTGGTCCGTTCGTCCTGGTCGGCTACTGGGGCATTCTCTGCGGCGTGGCGATCCTGTCGTTCTATCTCGTGATCGCCGGCTGGACGTTCAGCTACGCCTTCAGCGAACTCTTCCACGGCCTCGGCCAGACCGCGTGGTCCGACGCGTTCGCGGCCCAGGGCAGCGGCCCGAAGAACGCGATCTTCACCCTGCTCTTCGCCCTGGCGACTTTCCTGGTGGTGATCGGCGGCGTCCAGAGCGGCATCGAGCGGGTGACCAAAACCCTGATGCCGGCGCTGCTGGTGATCCTGGTCCTGATGATCGGCTACGTGCTGTTCCAGCCCGGCAGCAGCGAAGGGCTGGCGGTGTACCTCATGCCCGACTTCAGCAAGATCTCGACCGGCCTGATCTTCCAGGCGATGGGCCAGGCTTTCTTCTCGCTCTCGCTCGGCATGGGCGCCCTGATCACCTACGGCTCCTACCTCAACCGCCGTCAGAATCTGCCTGAGGCCGCGGCCTACGTCACCCTGGCCGACGTCGGCATCGCCTTTTTGGCGGGCCTGCTCATCATGCCGGCGATGTACGCCGCCCAGGCCAACGGCATCGCGATCTTCGACGCGCAGGGCGCGCTGATCAACTCGACCGGTCTGGTCTTCAACGTCCTGCCGGCGCTCTTCCACAGCATGGAGGGCACGATCGGCCTGATTCTCGGCGTGACCTTCTTCCTGCTGCTCAGCATGGCCGCGCTGACCTCGACGATTTCCCTGCTCGAGGTGCCGGTCGCCTTCCTGATCGACGAGCACGGCATGAAGCGCACGCAGGCCGCGGCGCTGATCACGACCATCGTCGGCGTCATCGGCGCGGCGGTTTCGTTCCAGCTCTCGCTGATCGGCTCGCTCGACCTGGTCTTCAACACGATCGGCCTGCCGCTCGGCGGCCTGATGATCTGCCTCTTCCTCGCCTACGCCTGGAAGACGACCAACGCGATGGCCGAGATGGAAGACGGCTTCCCCGGCGTGCGCGACAGCGCGTTCGGCAAAATCTGGCCGGTCGCCGTGGGCATCGTCAGCCCGATCCTGATCGCGATCGTGCTGACGACGACGCTGATCAACCTCTTCTGAGGCTCAGGCCATCTCGCTCGCCATCACCTGATCGATGATGGCAGCGACGTCCGGCTCGGCGTAGAGCGCGAGATCGGCGGCATCTTCGTCATCCATGAAGAGATGGAGATACACCGTCGTCGAGCGATCGTCGCGGGTGACGTCGAACGCATACGCGCGCTCCTCGTCGACGTCCATCACCAAGAGCACATCGCGCACCTCCGCGGCCACGCGGCGATCGACGCCCTGGAGCCGCTTGAAGACCTTTCGCAGAAACGCCGGAATCTGCTCCGCGCCGGCGTTCATCGACGACTCGACCAGCCCTTCGGGCGGCCCGCTCGTCACCTCGGTGAGCGCGGGCGGCTTCGATGGCCGAGCCTGCTTATCGCGAAGTTTCTCGAGCTTCTTGATCGCTTTCTGGGCCTCTCGCTTGACCAGCGGGATCGGCGATTCGGTGTACGGCTGGATCAGCGGAAGGGCTTCGATGGCTTTGGCGAGGGCGAGGGCGTTGATGACGTTGGGCGTGATGTCGGGATCGTCGATCAGGTCGCAGAGGAGTCCGATGGTTGCCTGGCGCTTCGATTTGACTTTAACAAGAGCTTCGGGAAGCATCTGGCGGGCTGTTGAAAACCCCGTATCTTTCAGGATCTC
>JBCCOR010000322.1:0-5907 GCA_039025295.1 Acidobacteriota bacterium | reverse complement strand
GCACGACGGCGACCGCTTCCTGCTCTGCTCCGACGGCCTGCACGGCGAGCTGGCACACGACGAGATCCTCGATCTCGCCGCGCGCCATTCAGCGTCGCGGGCGCTCGCCGACGCGCTGGTGGCGCAGGCGATCGCGCGCGGTGGCCACGACAACGTGACGGTTGCGGTGGTCGCCTGCTGCGAGGAAGAGGGCGATCCGACCCGGCCCTACGACAGCGGCATGATCGCCGCGCTGCGCGCGGAAGTGGCCGCGACCACCGCCGCGACCGCCGCCGATCCAGACGCAGCAGCGCCTCAGAAGCCGCCGAAGGTGTAGCGCACGCCGAGCTGGATCTCGCGCCCGGGGAAGAAGTCGGTCGGCGTGCCGAAGTCGGGCCCGGCGACGCTGACCACGTTGGCGACGTTGGCCTCGTTGGTGGCGTTGAACACGTCGAGCACCAGGCTGAGCGCGTGCCCCGACGTGAGTGCGACGCGCTTTTCCAGCCGCAGATCGAGATTGACGTAGTCGTCGCTGCGAAACGCGTTGCGCGGCACCGACACGTCGCGCTGGTCGACCAGGCCGTCGCCGTCCTGGTCGGTGATGCCCCGCGGAGAAAATGCCAGGCCGTCGCGCCAGAAGAACGTGCCGGCGAGGCGCATATCCCACGGCAGCGCCACGATCCCACTGACCACGCCGACGTGTGGCACGCTCAGGTTCGACGGCCCGCGATCGCGATTCGGATCGTTGTTGTCGCTGAAGCCCGAGCCGATCTGGCCGGTCAGCAGATTGTCGACCGCGTCGCTGTAGGTGTAGGAGAGCTGCAGGCCGAAGCCGTCGCGCAGCGGACGGCGCAGGCTGAGCACCGCGCCGTCGTAGTCGACGAAGCCCTCGTAGGTGACCTGGTTGATGCGCGGTCCGCCGTCGACGGTTTGGCCGAAGCCGGGCTCGCCCGGCGCGGCGTCGACCAGGTTGACGATCCGCCGGGTGAGCAGATCGCGCGTGCGCCGGCGCACCAGATGGGTCGACAGCAGCCAGCGGTCATTGATCCGCCAGTCGAAGCCGATCGTCAGGCTCTCGGTCCGCGGCGTGCGGTCTTCGGCGTAGCGCGAGACGTCGCGACTCTGGTCGAGCCCGCCGCGCGGCAGGAACGAGAGCACCGCGCCGGCGCCCGGCGCGCCGCCCACCAGCGAGCCACCGGGAACGTCGAAGAAGGTCCACGCGGTGCCGGGATAGGCCGCTTCGAGCAGCGCGACGACCTCGGCCGGCGTGCGGCCGCTGAGCGATTCGACGTTGGCCGCGGTGACGATCGGCGGCGCCGCGGCATCGGCGACGTCGATGCCGATCAGGCGATAGAGATGCAGCGGATCGCCGCGCAGATCGTCGGCGAACGGCCTGTAGGCCGGGTTCTCGGGCGCGCCGCCGGGAAAACCCGAAGTGATCACCAGATCGATCAGCGAGTCGGTGTAGTCGACGCCCAGACGCGGCAGCGCGACGTCGAAGGCGCTGCGGGTGAAGATGCCGCCCTTCTCCGGCACCGTGGCGGCCGCGGTGAGGGCGTTGCGGTCGTAGAACACGCCGCCGCTCGCCTTGACCACGAACGTGCCGCGCCCGCCGACGTCCCAGGCGACGCCCGCGCGCGGCGCGAGGTTGTTGTTGTCGTCGCCGAAGAGGCTGGCGTGATCCCAGCGCAGGCCGACGTCGAGCGTGACGTGCGGATGCAGCTGGATCTGATCCTGCACGAAGAGCCCGACGTCGTCGTTGGTCATGTCGAGTTCGAGATCGCCGCCGAGCGTCGGCAGGCGGAAGAAGCGCGCTGCCGACTGGGCGAAGCCGAGCCGTTCGAAGGCGTCGGCGAGCACGATGTCGGCGTCGGGGGCGAGAAAGGCCGACGAGTACTCGACGTCGTTCCACACCGCGTCGCGGCCGCGCCAGTCGCTGCGCAGCCAGTCGTAGCCGGCGCGCAGATGATGGCGCTGGCCGAGTCGCAGGCTGAGCGTGTGGCCGAGCTGGATGCGATCCAGATCGCGCGTTTGGCGTCCGCCGACCGGCGCGCCGGTCTGCAGGAAGCCGCTGCGGCGCAGGAGCAGCACGGTCTCGTCGCGCGCGGCGTTGCCGCTGCCGTCACCGAGGTTGTCGCCGCGCTCGGCTTCGGCCAGGCGCAGCCCGCCCTCGAGGTAGAGATCGCGCGCGTCGCCCGGCGCCAGCCACGTGTGGCGCAGGCCGGCGCTGCGGGTTTCCTCGAGCCGGCTGCGCGCGCCCGACGGCAGCACCAGCGCGCCGGCGATGCCGGCCGGCACCTCGCCGCCAGCGTCGTCGTCGGTGGTCAGCAGGCTGAAGGTGAGCTGATGGTTCGGACGCAGCAGCCAGTCAGTCTTGCCGAGCAGCGTGCGATCGTCGGCCGTTGGCCCGGCGTCGAGCGGTTCGCGGCCGCCGGGCGTGGCCAGACCGTCGAGCACCCAGGTCGGCACCGCGGTCGGATCGAGATTGCGGCCGCGCGCTTCGTCGAGCCATTCGCCCGAGACGAAGAAAAACGCGCGCTCGCGCAGCAGCGGGCCGCCCAGACTGAGGCCGGCCTGATCGCGGGCGAGCGGCGGCGGATCGCCGTCCTGATTGCTGCTGTCCCAGGCGTCGTCGCGTCGGGTCCAGAAGCCGCCGCCGCGCAGCTGGTCGTCGCCGCGGCGGGTGACCACGTTGACCACGCCACCCTGCGCGCGGCCGAACTCGGCGCGGTAGCCGGTGGTGACGATCTCGAACTCGCGCACGGCGTCCTGGGTGAAGCGCTGCAGCGGTCCGCCGTCGATCGGGTCGGTGTTGTCGCTGCCGTCGAGCAGATAGCCGGTGGCGGCGGGGCGCTCGGCGAAGATCGAGAAGCGTTCGCCGTCGACCGCGGCCGGCCGCGGCGTGACGCCGGGCGCGAGGCTGACCAGCGCCGCGACCTCGCGGCCGTTGAGCGGCAGCGCCTCGAGCTGATCGGGCGTCACCCGCGCGGTGAGCGCCGGCCGCGCGGTATCGAGCAGCGGCGCGGCGGCAACAACGTCGATCGCGTCGTCGCCGCCGGCGTCGATCGGACCGATGTCGGCGAGCGCAAGTCGCGGATCGATGCGCACCGACTGGCCGACGCCGACGGCGAGCTGCGCGACGCGCTCGGTGCGGAAGCCTTCGAGGGTGAAGGCGACGTCGTAGCGTCCGGCGGGCAGCGGCGTCAGGCGGAAGCGTCCGTCGGCGTCGGTTTGGTCGACGCGGGCGGCGCGTGGCAGCGACGGGTCGTCGAGTGTGACCGTCACGCCGGGCAGCGGTGCGCCGTCGACGTCGGTCACGCGTCCGGCGATGGTGCCGTCGGTGACGGTGGCGGCCAGCGGTGCGGCGAGCAGGCAGAGAAGGACGAAGAAGATGGCGAGACGGCGCGCGGGCACGCAGGCCGTCGTCGGCCGAGGGGCGATTGGGAGCATGATGGGCAGCCTCCGAGCGGGCAGGCGCGGCGTCTGCGCGGCGATCGCGGCGGGAACGGCTCGGTACGCAAGACACAGCGCGCGCCGTCGCGGGCGTTGGATGTGCAGCGCAATGGCTGCACGGCCGGGCCGCGACGGCGGGTGGAACAGGTTGCAACGAAGATGGCGTCGTCTTCCCTGCTCGCGTCGTACCGGAGGCTGGGCGGATCGCCAGGGCGATGCGGCTGCGCGGCGCGGCTGCGTACACCGGCCCGATCACATCGCCTTGTCGCGCGGTCGACGTCCGGCGAGTGGCCGAACGGAGCGCGTAGGTGCGATTTTATCGCGTTTTCTTGGCGAGCGGTAGGTTGCCGGGGGCGTCAGGGGCGCGCGGTTGGGATGATTCGCGATGGTGGGGCGGTCCGTGGTTGGGGCACGGTTGGGACGGCTCGTCGGTTGGGGTCGGTTCGTCGTTGGGATGTTTCGTTGATTTGTGGGGTCCGTTGTTGGGATGTTTCGTTGATTTGTGGGGTCCGTTGTTGGGATGTTTCGTTGATTGGACGGCTCCCTGGGGCTAAAGCCCCAGGCTACGCGCCTACGACGCTTCGCGTCTTCGGCAGACCGCCTCGCGGCGGCCCACCCCCGCCCAGCCCAAGACGCTTCGGAAAGGCTCGATTTGGCTCAGTGATATGGCTCTTTCGAGTGGTGGGGTTATGATTTACCGGATTTCCATGATATTTGAGGGGAATTCGATTTGGTGCTTATACGTGGTTCGGGTTATTGGAGGGCTTGAGGCGGTCGCGATCATTTGTGTCAGGCGATGGCTCAAGATGCCGGATGTCTGTGCTTTGAGTATGGTGGTGTTTCTGGTTGCGCACGTAGGCAATTGTGTAAGGGAGCTGACGGTTGGAGACGGTGAATGCGCCGTAGCCGCGTTGCCATCGGAAATGGCCGATGGTTGCGCGTAGCTCATAAGAGCTAAAGCCTTTGAGCTGATATACGAACGCCGCTACAGCGATCTTGGGCGGCAAGCGGACGACCATGTGCACGTGATCCGGCATTCCATTGATCGCGTGGGTGAACGCACCCAGCGCATGAGCCTTGCCGGCCAATAGGCCGTACGCCAATGTCTCTCGTTCGGTCGTGAGCCACGGTTCACGATGTCGCGTCGACCAAACAAGGTGATAATGCAGCTGATGGAAATTCGACATATCCGATATCCGTCACATCACGCCAAGATCAAGAGCCACATGCGCTGCCCAAAGCGAGGTATTTCGAGGTGTCTTGGGCTGGGTGGGGGTGGGCCGCCGTAAGGCGGTCTGCCGAAGACGCGAAGCGTCGTAGGCGTGTAGCCTGGGGCTTTAGCCCCAGGGAAGGTCGTTCAGAATCCGTGAACGGATCGGATCCGGAATCGGATATTGGTTCGAACCCGGAATCGGCGGTTGTTCAGAATCCACAAACGGATCGGAGCCGGACCCGGAATCGAAGGTCGATTCGAAACCGGATCCGGAATCGAAGATCAAGGAGTTTGCCGAATCAATCGCCGGACCGCACCATCAGCCGCTCACCGCCGCCGCCAGATCTCCGTATCCGGTTCATAGCGCAGCATCTTGATCTTCCCCGTATGCCCCGCGAGCCGGACCGCCCGCAGCCGACGCACGCCGTCGGTGAGGTAGATCGTGCCGGGCGTGGCCGTGCCGCGCGGACCGAACGAGGCCAGATTCGAGCGGTTGAAGTGGATCGGATCGTCGAGGTTCTCGATCCGGCGACGCGGGTTGTCGGGATCGCGCGGTCCCGGGCCGGGCGGAAAACCGAAGGTGATGCTGCTGGTCAGATGGTCGATTCGGCGCGGACCGCGCACCAGCGGATCGACGCCTTTGCGAATGTCGGCGTTGCGCACGCCGTCGCCGTCACCGTCGCGGTAAAGCGCGACCGTGTAGCCACCGTCGCCGGTGGGCTGGAAGTGCACCGCGACGTGGGCGCCGTAGCGCACGGCGTAGAGGCGGGCGGAGGCGAGCGTGTGGGCGACGTCTTGGCTGGCGAGATGCAGGCGCAGCGCGCGGCTGGCGCTCATCACCTCGGGCCCGCCGAGGACGGCGAGCAGGCCGGCGACGACCATCACCACGAGAATGTCGATCAGGGTGTAGCCGCGGCCCGCGCGCTGCGGGAGCGGGCGGCGCTCGCGCGGACGGCGGCTGGCGCGCGGACGGCGTGGATCGTCGGGCACGGCAGGGCGCCGCAGGCGTGGCGCGACGAGCGCAGACGATGGCGGCGGCGCGATCGGCGCGGGCGTCGAACCGGCGAAGGCGGCGGCGAGGAACGGATGCAGCGAGGACGGCAGCGGCGGAAACGGATCGAGATCGTGCATGGCGTGACGGCTCCAGAACAAGGGCAGGCGCGTGAACGGTGGGCGAGGCGAGGGCAGACGGGTGGAAGAAGACGGAGACCGGCCGGACAGGCCACCGCGGTGCGGTGGTGTACCCGTCCACAAAATCGTCG
>JBCCOR010000321.1:0-5921 GCA_039025295.1 Acidobacteriota bacterium | reverse complement strand
GGCTGCCGCGGCGGGTCGTCCGCCGCCCGGGCCTACTCGCCGATCTGCTGCTGCCCGGCCGCTGGCCGGAAACCGGCGATGGCGATGCCCGCGCGGAAGCCGACGCCTGAGGCCGAGGCAGCAACGCCGGCGCGCGCCATCACCGCGCGAACCGAACCGCCTACAACCCGCCGAATCGATTAGGATCAGCCGACGCGATGGGAGCCTTCTACAACAGCATCTGTCTCGCTGGTGATCCGCAGACCGCCGTCCACAGCGCGCTCGAGCGCTGGCTCGGCGCGCGTGGATTCGTGCCCGAAGCCGGTCCGCCGCGCTTCGATCTCGACGGCAATCACGAGCGCCACGTCTTCCTGCTCCGCCGCGGTCGCTGGACGATTGTCTTCTTCAGCCACTTCGATGAAGAGAAGCGCCTGATCCACGAGCTGCGCCAGCAGCACGCGCCGCTGCTCTACGTGTGGGTGTACGACAGCGAGGCGTGGGGCTACGACCTGCTCGACGCCGAGCGGTTTCTCACGTCGTTCAACAGCGATCCTGACCTGACCTCGAGCTTCGGCGACGTGCCGCTCGACAGCACCGAGCGTCCGGCGGCGTCGGGCGCGCTCGTGCAGCGCACCCTCGGGCTCACCGCCGACGACGCCAACGCGATCGACCAGCTGCACGGCGCGGCCGGCCAGGGTGACGCCGAATCCCACTGCCGCACCTTCTGCCAACGACTCGGCATCGACGCCGCGGTGATCAGCTACGAGGCGCTCGAACACGAGTCACTGGCTCGTCCCGACGGCCAGCGCGACGACGGCTGGCAGCTGCACAGCCTGCGCTTCGTGCGGCCGATGGAGGGCGCCGCCCGGCGGGTCGATCTGCACACGGTGAAGGTCACCAAGTGGAGCGCGCACGTCGTCGGCGGGGTCGAGACCCGCACCATCGAGCTGCCGCGCGAGGTGATCGACGAGCTCGCCCGACAGCGCAAGCGCATCCGCACGATGGCGGCGCTGATGCGCTCCGCTTCGTGGCTCGTCCGCCTGTGGCGCACCCTGCAACAGCACGTCTCCCTGCCGCGCCTGCGCGGACGCGACGCCCGCGCCGACGCGGCGGACCCCAAAGGCGGCTACCGCGGCTACCGGCGCGACGGCCGGCGGCTGATCAGCGAGCGCCACGGCTGCGCGATCACGCTGCCCAACGGCGCCACGCCGGCCGCCCAGGACGCGCGCCCCGGCGCCGTTTTCGCCCTCGATCTCGACGACGTGCGGGTGCTGATCAACGCGCAGCGGCTGTGGAAGGTGGCGGAGGTGCTGCGGCGGCCGAACCGCTCCAAGCTGCGCCACGACGACCCGCGTACGCTCCCCAATGGCCTCAAGACCCGCCACATGGTGATCGAGCTGCTCGGCCCGTCGGGCGACGCGCCCGAGGGCCGGTTCGTCCTGCTGCACGTGATCCAGGGACCGGGCGCGCTCTACGTCGTGCTCTGCCGCGTGCCGCGCTGGCCGCGCCACCCGATCGACGTCCCGCTGCGCGCGCTGGTGGACAGCTTCGCCATGCTAGACTCGATGCGCTGAGCCGTTTCCCCACCATGGATGCCCACCCCCACGCCGATGCGTACAGCGAAGCCACCGATGCCGATCGGGCGCTTCGTCTCACCCTCCTCTACCATCCGAACGTCCGGCGGGTCGGCGCGCACGCCGCGCTCGACGCCCTGGCCGACGGTGGCGAGGTCGAGCTGGCGCGCGACATCCTGGGCTTCACGCCGGCGCCCGGCGACGGCGTGACCCCGGCCGACGGCGGCGCGACGCTCGGCGATCCCTTCATCAGCAGCCTGCCGATCTGCCTGCGCGGCTGCGATCACGGTGGCGTGTCGATCGCGCGCAACGACAGCCGCACGCGGGTACGCGCGGGCGACGTCGAGATCGACGACATCCACGAGGTACGCGCCGATGCGCTCGACGAGGGCGTGGTGCTCGAGCTCTCCGAGCGCATCGTGCTGTTGCTGCATCGCGTGCCCGCGCTGCCGCCGCCGCCGGCCGATCTGCCCGATTTCGACCTGACCGGCCACAGCGTCGTGCTCGACCAGCTGCGCCGCCGGCTGTGGCTCGCGCTCGAGAGCGGCGCGCCCGTGCTGCTGCGCGGCGGCGCCGGCACCGGCAAGGAACGCATCGCGCGCGCCGCCCACAAGACGCTGTTCGGCGACGCTCGGCCGTTCGTCCACGCCGATCTCGGCGCCATGCCGCCCTCGCTCGCGCGCGCCGAGCTCTTCGGCGCCGCCACCGACACCGCCCGCCATCAGCCCGGCCACGTGCAGAAGGCCCACGGCGGCACGCTCTTCGTCGACCGCGTGCACCGCGCGCCCTCCGAGGTGCAGGTGCTGCTGCTGCGGCTGGTCGAAACCGGCGCGATCGACGCCATCGGCGGCCACGCCAGCACGCCGTCGGAGAAGATCGACGTCCGCCTGATCGCCGCCACCCGCGAGATGACCACCGAGCGCGATGACGTGCTGCTCCAGCATCTGACCGCGCACGAGATCCGCCTGCCGACCCTGCGCGAGCGGCGCGACGACATCCCCATGCTGCTGCTTCACTTCCTGCGCGTCATCCTCGAAGGCGCCGGTCAGGCCGATCGCCTGCGCCTGCCGACGCCGTCGGCCAGCCCGTGGCTGCCGGCGCGGGTGGTGGCGCGGCTGTGCCGCTACAACTGGCCCGGCAACGTCGAGGAGCTGCGCAGCGTGGCGCGTCGGCTGATGGTGCGCAGTCGCGGCCTGCCCAACGTCGAGATCGATCCCGAGCTCGACGAAACGCTGCGCGCCGACGGCGGCGGCGAGGGCCATTCGGTGCTCAGCGCGCGCTATCTCGATCCCGGTCATCACGCCACGCCGCTGCCCGATCAGCTCGATCGCCTGCGCGACGACGAAGGCCGCATCAAGGAGCGCGATCTCTGGGAAGCGCTCAAGAACCGGCTGCGCGGCAAGAAGTGATCGCGGGTCGGGTGCCGCCGACGCGGTCGCCCGAACACAATCCGGGGAGATCATCGACCTCAGGAGGTGCGCATCCGATGCGCCGTCCACGCCCTGCTCATTGCCCCGCCGGCGCCGCCGGCACCCGCGCCCCACAACTGATCGGCCTCGTCGCTGCCTTGCTCGCCCTCGGCTGCGCGGGCGCGCCCACGCCGAACGTCCCCGCACCGCCGACGCCATCGGCCGCCGCTGGCGATCCGTCCCTGCCGCCGACGGTGACGCTGCCCGCCGACACCGGCGACAGCCAGCGCGGCGCTGCGATCGACACCGATCTCGACGGCCCCGACGCGGCCGACGTCGCCGTGCGCTACGACGAGGCCACCGTCAGCGCACAGGCCGCGCTGCAGGCCGTCGACGGCAGTACGATGCCGGCGCGCCACGCCGTGCTGCTGGCGATCAACGACGTCTACCGCGCCGACGGCGTCGACGGCGGGCGCGTCGGCGGACTCGCCCGGGTCGGCGCACTGCGCCAGCGCCTGGCGCAGCAGCATCCCGATCTCATCACGCTGCTGGCGGGCGACTTCCTCTCACCCTCGCTGCTCAGCCGCCTGACCTGCGGCGCGCACATGATCGACGCGCTCAACCATCTCGACGGCGACGCGGAGGCGTTCGACGAACGCTTTTTCGTCGCCTACGGCAACCACGAATTCGACAACGCCCGCTGCAGCGACGCCCGCACCCTCGCCGCGCGCGTCGCCGAGTCGGACTTCGCCTGGCTCAACGGCAACATCCGCTTCGGCGCCCGAGACGGCAGCGACTGTGCCCTCGACGACGCGACGCGCGCCCAGCTCGACGCCACCGCATGGTCGCTGATCGACAGCGGCGGCGTGCGCGTCGGGCTCTTCGGCCTGACGCTGAAGGACAAGCATCCCGACTACGTGGCGCGCTTCGACGCACCGATCGCGACCGCGCGCGCAATCACGGCGCGCCTGCGCGCCGCCGGCGCCGAGGTGGTGATCGCGCTCACCCATCAGACGATCGGCGACGACGCCGCGCTGCTGCGCGCGCTCGGCGACGACGGCCCCGACCTGATCGTCGGCGGCCACGAGCACGTCCGCCAGAGCGAGATCGTGCGCGGTCGGCGCGTGATCAAGGCCGACGCCGACGCCCGCACCGCGACCCTGATCAGCATCGCCCCGGGGCGCGACGACGGTCCGCCGCGGGTGCGCCACCAATACGTCGCGCTCAACGACGTGATCGCGCCCGATGGCGTCATGCAGCGCACGATCGACGACTGGCGGATGCGGCACGCGGCCACGCTCTGCGGCGAACGCGCAAGCACCGTGCGCTGCCGCGACGGGCTCGGCGCCGACGCCTTGCGCGCGGCCTTCGCCGATCCGGCCGATCCCTCGATCGACGCCGACTGCCTCGATCAGCCGCTGAGCGTCGCCGGCAGCGACCTGATCGCCGAAGAGCAGGAAATTCGCCGCTTCGAGACCAACCTCGGCGACTGGGTGCTCGATCTGGCGCGCAGCGCTTTTCCGCGCGCAGCGTCGGATCCGCCGACGGTCGCGTTTCTCAACGCCGGCACGCTGCGGCTGAATCAGGACATCGCCCGCGGCACCGCGCTCACGCGACGCCTGGTCGAGGAGCTCTTCGCCTATCCCGCACCGCTCGTGCGGATCGCGATCGACGGTCGGACGCTGCGCGACGTGCTCGCGACCGCCACCGCCAGCTGGACCGGCCAGGGCCACTGGCTGCAGATCGCCGGCTTCGCCTTCCGCCACGATCCCGACGGGGAAACGCCCGCCGAGCGGGTGCGCGATCTCGTGCGCGTCGACGCCGCGGGCACGCTGCATCCGATCGCCGACGACGATCCGCTGATCGCCGTGACGATTCCCTTCCTCGCCGACGGCAACGACGGCTATGCCGTGCTCGCGACGCGCGAACGGCTCGATCCGCCGGATGCCCACGCGCCCGATCTCAAGCATCGGGTGCTCACCGCACTCACCGCGGCCGGCGATGCCGGCATCGCGCCGGTGGCCGACGGCCGCATCTGCAATGTGCGCGACGCCGACCGGCCGTGTCTCGTCGGCCGATCGACCAACGCCGCCGCACGCTGAGCCGCGCGGCCGCGCCTCAGCGGCCGTCAGCGGCGTCCGCGGCGGCGGTCACCTCGCCCTGGAACAGCAGGTGGAACTCCTGGTTGGTGCCGCTGACCGGCTCGCTGTTCGCCTCCCACGACACCAGGCAGCGGTAGGTGCCCGGAGTGTCCGACGCCAGCGTCAGCACGATCCGACCCTTGCCGCCCGGCGGGATCAGCTCGGTCGGTCCGCTGCCGGTGAAGTGCTCACCCTCGACGGTGAAGTTCATGATGCGCAGCGGGCGCTGGTCGTTGTTGTCGATCTCGAACGCCATCGACAGCGGCGTGCCGGCCGGCGTGGAGCCGAACGGCACGACGCTGCCGGCCGCGAGGCTGTCGTCGTCCTGCGTCAGCGCAGGCGCGGCGAAGAGGGCGAGCATGAGCAGGGCGGTGGCGACGGTGGCGACGGTGGCGAACGCGAGCGACGCGACGCGACGCTGCGGGCGGAACGCAGTGGACAGGGTGAACATGCTGAGGATCTCCGGCCGCGCGGCTAGGGTTCGAAGCGATAGCCGACGCCGCGCACCGACAGGATGTGTCGGGGCGACGCGGGATCGGGTTCGAAATGCTGCCGCAGTCGGCGTATGAAGTTGTCGACGGTGCGGGTTTCGAGATTGCCGGGCAGGCCCCACGCTTCTTCGAGGAAGGTGGCGCGCGAGATCACCTCGCCCGGACGCGCCGCGAACAGTTTGAGGATCGCGATCTCGCGCGGCGACAGCCGCACGGTCGCGTCGGGGTCAGAGAGGGATCCGGCGTCCGGATCGTCGATCGGCTGGGCCGCATGGCGCGCGAAGTCGATGCGCCATGCGCCGTAGCGCAGCGCGCCGTTGGCGCTGG
>JBCCOR010000320.1:0-5925 GCA_039025295.1 Acidobacteriota bacterium | reverse complement strand
GGCTGATCATCGCCGCCTTGGGCGGCCCGGTGGTGCCCGAGGTGTAGATCAGGATCGCCAGGTCGTCGAGGCCGACCGACGCGAGGCGCGCGTCGAGCGCGTCGTCGTCGAGGGGCGGGTCCGCGGCGAAGGCGTCGAGGGACCGCAGGCGCGGATCGTCCGCAGAAGACGGATCGAACGCGGGATCGCCGGGTGCGCCCCACACGACGATCGCGCGCAGATCGGGCGCATCCTGCGCCGCCTCGACGACGTTCGCCAGCTCCTCGCGGCCCTGTGCGCCGTCGTCGCCCCAGGCGGTGCCGCCGGCGACGAAGATCGCCTCGGCGCCGCTGTGCTGCAGCAGATGGCGGATTTGCGCGGCCGTTTGGCGCGGGTAGATGCCGGCCGTGGCGAGGCCGGCGAGATGGCCGCCGAAGTCGCACACGCCCCATTCGACGTTGGTCGGGCCGAGGATCGCGACGCGCGCGCCGACGGCGAGGCCGAGGTCGATCAGGCCGCGCGCAACCGTTGCGGCGCGGTCGTGGAACTGGCGCCAGGTGAGGGTTTCCCAGCGCGGCTCGATCGCCCGGCCGTCGGCGTCGCGCAGGATCTTGCGGTAGCAGGCCGGACGATCGGGCGTCAGGCGCGCGCGGCGGCGCAGCAGGTTGCCGAGGTTGGCGACGGCGGGGATGTCGGCCGGGGCCTGCAGCACCGGCACGATCGGCAGCGGCCGGGCGGTCGGATCGCCGGGGACGCGCGCGCCCGGGCTCACGACGCGGCTCCGGGAACGGTCGGAACGGTCGGGTGTGGGCGCATGGCGATCCTCCTGGCCGCGGTGGGCCGGCTATTCGACGGTGACGCTCTTGGCGAGATTGCGCGGCTGATCGACGTCGCAGCCGCGGCGCACACCGATATGGTACGACAGCAGCTGCAGCGGCACGACGTTGACGATCGGCTGCAGCAGCGGCGGCAGTGACGGCACGGCCATGATCTCGTCGGCGACGCCGTCGAAGGCGTCCGGCTGATCGGTCACGACCAGCACGATGCCGTCGCGCGCCTTGATCTCGTGGATGTTGCTGCGCATCTTCTCGATCACGTGATCGCCGGTCGCGATCGACACCACCGGCAGCTCCTCGTCGACCAGCGCGATCGGCCCGTGCTTCATCTCGCCGGCGGGATAGCCTTCGGCGTGGATGTAGCTGATTTCCTTGAGCTTGAGCGCGCCCTCGAGTGCGATCGGGTAGTTGATGCCGCGGCCGAGGAAGAGGAAGTCGCTGGCCCGGGCGTAGCGCCGCGCCAGACGCTTGATGCGGCGCTCCTGCGCCAGCGCCTCGCTCACCGCCTGCGGCAGATGCGCCAGCGGACGCAGATGCCCGTCGTCGACCGCCTGGCCGCGCTGCTGGCGCAGATAGAGCGCGAGCAGGTAGAGCGCTTCGAGCTGGGTGGTGAACGCCTTGGTCGAGGCGACGCCGATCTCCGGACCGGCGTGGGTGTAGAGCACGCCGTCGCAGGTGCGCGTGATCTGGCTGCCGACGACGTTGGTCACCGCGATCAGATGACCGCCCTTCGCCTTCGCCGCCTCGAGCGCCGAGAGCGTGTCGGCGGTCTCGCCCGATTGGCTGATGCCGATCGCCAGAACGCGGTCGTCGACGATCGGATCGCGGTAGCGGTACTCCGAGCCGTAGTCGACCTCGACCGGCAGGCCGGCGAGCGACTCGATCAGGAATTTACCCACCAGGCCGGAATGCCACGAGGTGCCGCAGGCGAGGATCTGCACCCGCTCGATGCGCGTCAGCACGCCGTCGGCGAGGTGCATGTCGGGCAGGTCGATCTGCCGCGCGGCGAAGTCGACGCGCCCGGCGAGGGTGTCCTGCAGGGCCTGAGGCTGCTCGTGGATCTCCTTGAGCATGAAGTGCTTGTAGCCGCCCTTCTCGATCTGGACGAGATCCCAGTGGAGGGTGTGGACGGGACGCTCGATCGATGCGCCTTCGGCGTCGTAGAGCGTCACGCTGCCGTCGGCGCGCAGATGGGCGACGTCGCCGTTCTCGAGGAAGATCACCCGCCGGGTGTGGGCCAGGACGGCGGCGGCGTCGGAGGCGAGGAAGATCTCGCCGTCGCCGAGGCCGATCAAGAGCGGCGGGCCCTGGCGCGCGGCGACGATCTCGGGCGCCGCGCTGTCGCGGTCGACGCAGGCGACGGCGTACATGCCGTCGAGCTCGCCGACCGTACGCAGGACCGCGTCGAGCAGCGGCGTGCGTTTCTCGTCGCTGCTGCGGCCCGCGTCGTCGCCCAGGTGATGCGCGATGCGGTTGACGATGACCTCGGTGTCGGTGTCCGAGCCGAAGGTCCAGCCGCCCGCGGTCAGCTGCTCTTTGAGCGTCAGGTAGTTCTCGATGATGCCGTTGTGGATCAGCGCCACGCGGCCGTCCGACGACACCATCGGATGGGCGTTGCGGGTGATCGGCTTGCCGTGCGTCGCCCAGCGCGTGTGGCCGAGGCCGTAGCCGCCGGCGAGCGGCGCGGCGTCGAGCTGGGCGCGCAGCTGGTCGAGCTTGCCCGCGGCTTTCGCCACCCGCAGCCGGGCTGCGTCGCCGTCGCCGTCGTCGGCTGCGGCGCGGTCGACCGTGACGACGCCCGCCGAGTCGTAGCCGCGGTATTCGAGCCGCGCCAAACCTTCGATCAGCAGCGGAACCACGTCACGGGTTCCGAGATAGCCGACAATGCCGCACATGGTTGGTCTCCGAGAGGTTGTTGGCGCGCGGACGCGCTCAGTCCGACGGCTCAGCGGTCGCCCGGCGGCGTCGCGTCGTCCAGTCGGGGATGTTGCGCTGACGGGCGCGCGCGACGGCGAGATCGTCGTCGGCGACGTCCTGGTTGACCACCGAGCCCGCGCCGGTGGTGGCGCGGTCGCCGACCCGCACCGGCGCGACCAGCATCGTGTCGCTGCCGATGAAGGCGTCGGCGCCGATGTGGGTCTCGTGCTTGCGCGCGCCGTCGTAGTTGCAGGTGATGACGCCCGCGCCGATGTTGCTGCGCGGGCCGACCGTGGCGTCGCCGAGGTAGGTCAGATGGCTGGCCTTGCTGCCGGGATGCATCTCGGTTTTCTTGAGCTCGACGAAGTTGCCGATCTGAACGTCCTCGTGCAGCTGGGCCGCCGGCCGCAGGCGTGCGAACGGCCCGACCGTGCAGCGCGCGCCGACCGTGGCGCGGTCGATCACGCTGTAGGGCTTGATCAAGACGTCGTCGTCGAGCGTCGCGTCGCGGATCCACGCGCCCTGGTGAATCTCGCAGCCGGCGCCGATGCGGGTGGTGCCGAGCAGCGTGACGTCGGGATGAATCACCGTGTCGGCGCCGACGACCACCCCGGCTTCGACCGTCGTGCGCGCCGGCTCGAGCACGGTCACGCCGGCGTCCATCAACGCGGCGACGTGGCGGTCGAGCAGTCGGCGGTGGACGCGGGCGAGATCGGCGCGGGTGTTGACGCCGAACGCCTCGCCCGGATCGGCGAGGTTGTGCAGCGCGATCCGGCGGCCGTCGGCGACCGCCAGGCCGAGCGCGTCGGTGAGGTAGAACTCGCCCTGCGCGTTGTTGGTGTCGAGCCGGTCGAGATCGTCGAAGATCTGGGGCGCGGGCAGGGCGTAGATGCCGGCGTTGATCCGCCGCACGGCGCGGGTCGCGTCGTCGGCGTCGGCGTATTCGACGATGCGGGCGAGCGCGTCGTCGTCGGCGTCGGCGCGCAGCACGCGGCCGAGGCGGCCGGGCTCGTCGAGCGTCGCCACCGCCATCGCGCCCCAGCTGCCGTCGGCCTCCGCGGCTTCGGCGAGGCTGCCGAGGGTCGCGGACGTCACGCCCGGCACATCGCCCGAGAGGACGAAGGCGAGCGTCGGCGCGGCGTTCCCACCGCGCAGATGCGGTGCGACCTGGGCCAGCGCGTGGCCGGTGCCGAGCTGCTCGGCCTGGACGACGAAGGTCACGTCGTCGGCGTCGCCGACCGCCGCGCGCACGTCGTCGGCGCCATGGCCGACGACCACATAGAGATGCGCGCAGCCGGCGCCGCGGGCGGCGTCGAGCACCCAGCCGAGCAGCGGCCGGCCGGCGGCGGCGTGCAGCACCTTGGGCGTGGCCGAGCGCAGGCGCGTGCCGCGCCCGGCGGCGAGCACCACCGCGACGCGGCGCGCGTCAGGCGATGCCGGCGGCGTGGCCGGGGCGGTCGATGAGGTTGGTTCGGTGGTTTTCGGCATCGTCGTCGGCTTCCTTCACGCCATTCCACGACAGCAAATCGAGAACGGCGCGGCACAGATGGGCAGGATCGTGGCGAATCAGGTCGTCGCTCGCGTCGAGTAGATGATGGGCGGCGACCGCCACGCCGCGCTTCGCGATCGCGTCGCGGTCGACCCGCACCGGCCTGGCGCCGGTCTGGGCGTAGCGCGCCAGGACGTCGGCCGGCAGCGGGCCGGCGTGCACCAGCGCGACGTCGACCAGCGGCCCGACGTGATCGTGGATCGCGTCGATGTGCGCGGCGGCGTCCATCGCGGTGGTTTCCCCCGGCTGGGTCATCAGGTTGAGCGCCAGCACGCAGCGTCCGCGCCGCGCCGCAACCGCGTCGCGGATACCCGGTATGAGCAGATTGGGCAGGATCGAGGTGTAGAGCGAGCCCGGGCCGAGCACGATCAGATCGGCGTCGCGCAGCGCCTCGACGGCGGGCGCGAAGGCTTCGGCGTCGGCCGGCTCGAGGCTGAGGCGGGCGAGCGGCTCGCCGCTGCGGCCGACCGCCGACTCGCCTTCGTAGGTGCGCCCCGAGGCGCCGAGACCGCGCAGCCGGACGTCGGCGAGGGTTGCGGGCACGATCCGTCCGCGCACCGAGAGCACCTTTTCGGCGGTCAGCACGGCGCGGTAGAAATCACCGCCGGTGACCTCGGTGAGGGCGGTCAGGAAGAGATTGCCGAACGAGTGGCCGCTCAGGCCCTCGCCGCTGCCGAAGCGATATTGGAAAAGGCGCGCGAGCAGATCTTCGTCATCGGCCAGGCTGACCAGGCAGTTGCGGATGTCGCCCGGCGGCAGGACGCCGAAGGTGCGGCGCAGGCGTCCGCTCGAGCCGCCGTCGTCGGCGACCGTGACCACGGCCGTGAGCGCGCCGAGTCGTTGGCCGACCTCGTGCTTCAGCCCGCGCAGCAGCACCGACAGGCCGGTGCCGCCGCCGATGACGGCGAGCGTGGGGCGCCGCCCGGCCGCGTCAGGCCGCGCCGCGTCCACTCGACGCGGCGAGCAGCTGTTTGAAATCGTCCCGGCTGCGCAGCGCGTCGAAGTCGGGATCGTGGAAGGCGTGCACGCGGGTGTGCGGATCGCGCGCGATCGCGGTTTCGAGATGCGCCACGGCGGCGTCGCCGTCGCCCGCGAGCGCGGCGGCCGCGGCGGCGATGAAGGCGAAGCGGCCGTCGTCGTCTTTCTTGGCCTGGGCGTCGCAGATGGCGCGCGCGGCGTCGAAATCGCCCGCGTTCTGGGCGTGCACGGCGGCCAGGTACGGGTCGACTTCGTTCTCGTCGTCGGTGCGCGATGCGCACAGGGCGAGGAATTGGCGCGCGCGGTCGCTCAGCTGGCGGCGGTCACTCTTCTCGAGCACCTTCTCGAAGCCCTTGGCGGCCTTGGCGAATTTGTGGGCGTAGAGATCCGCGAGCGCGGTTTCGAAGTGCTTGATGGACGGATCGTCGGCGATCGGTTGTAGGGCCATGATGCAGGTCTCCCAGTGCGGGTCGCGTCTGGATGCGTCCGTCGGGGACGCGCGGCGCGCCGCAGCGTGGCGCAGGCCGCGCGCGGCGCGAGGACGCGGGCGTGGAGCCGGGCGCGCCCGCCGGGCGGGGCGTGCGGGGGCGGTCAGCGCATGCGCCGCGCCGGCAGGATATGTTTGGCAAACCACAAGAGAGGGGGGAAAAAACCCCCGCCCCCCGG
>JBCCOR010000319.1:0-5940 GCA_039025295.1 Acidobacteriota bacterium | reverse complement strand
GCCGCATCCGCCGACGCAGGCGCCTCGGCCTCGTCGGCCGTCTCGGCTTCGCCGGACGCAGTGGACGACGCTGCGCCCTGGCTCTTGCGGTAGGCGGCGAGGATGTCGGCGGCAAGGCCGAAGGCCGGCAGCTCGATCTTGGGCGCGTCGGCCTCGCCGTCGTCGGCGGGCGCGGTCGAGGATTCGCCGGCGGGCGCGTCGCCGATCACCAGGCTGTCGGGATCGACGTTGTCCCAGTCGATCTCCGCCAGCGCGGCGTCGGCGTCCGCGGCGGCGTCCGTCGCGGCGTCGGTGTCCGCCGACGGGCGCGGATCGTCCGCATCGGACGTCTCGGCGTCGCCGCCCGCGCGCAGCAGGTCCTTGTCGAAGTCATAGCCCGGCAGCGCCTTGCCGCCCCGGCGGCCGCCGCCGTTCGTGCGCCCGTTCGCTCCCCGTTTGCGTTTGCTCATCGTGGTTTCGATCCGTGGGCCCTAGACGCCGGTCGCGGTGGCCGTGCCCATCGACGGTGGATGCGGCGACGACGCGGACGCCGCCGTGATGCCGAGGCTGGTCGGCTCGAGAATCATGATCACCCGACCGTCGCCGAGGATGGTCGAGCCGGCGATGCCGGTCGGCTGACCGACGATCGGATCCAGGGTCTTGACGACGATGTCGCGGATGCCGACGATGTCGTCGGCGAGCAGCGCGCGCACGCGGTCGTCGTATTCGATGACGACAAGATACCCGTCTGTGCGCACGCTGTCACGGGTGGCGAAGGCGACGCCGAGATCGAGCAGCAGCACGAGCTGCCCGCGCCAGCGGACGACCGGCGCGTGGTTGATCGTGTGACGCATCGCGGGGTCGAAGCGCTGCGTCTCGACCACCGCCGCCATCGGCAGCGCGTAGGTCTCGCGATCGACCTGCAGCAGCAGCGAGCGCAGGATCGAGGCGGTGAGCGGCAGACGCAGCTCGAAGCTGGTGCCGTCGCCGCGCCGCGAGCGCACCTCGATGCGGCCGCCGCGCCGCTCGACGCTTTTCTTGACCGCGGCCAGGCCAACGCCGCGCCCGGCACCGAGATCGGCGCTGCTGTGGGTCGACACGCCGGCCTGGAAGATCATCGCGTAGAGCGGATGAGGGCTGCGCGCCTCGGGCACGTCGGCGGACGCCGTTTGCGCGCGCTGGCGCTCGTGCTCGTCGGTCAGCCGCAGCAGCTCGTCCTCGCCCTCCGCCTCGGCCTTGCGGCGCAGCGCGTCGAGGTCGATGCCGCCGCCGTCGTCGGTCACCCGAATGCACACCGAGCCACCCTCGATCGAGGCCAGCACCGCGATCCTCGCCGTCGCCGACTTGCCACCGGCGCGGCGCACCTCGGGCGTCTCGACGCCGTGGATCACGGCGTTGCGGATCAGATGGCCAAGCGCCTCGCCGGCCACCTCGAGCAGCGTCTTGTCGATCGGTGTCTCGCCGCCCTCGACGTGGAAGTCGACCTGCTTGCCGTAGTGGTTCGACTCGTCGTGGACGATCCGACCGAGCGATCGGAAGAGCAGCTGCAGCGGCACCATGCCGAGCTCGGTCACGTATTCCTGCAGCTGGTTGAGGGTCTTCTCGAGAATCTGATGGCCGAGGCCGACCTCGTCCCAGCCGTTGATCACGTCGTCGACGGCCGCCGCGCCCTCGCTGGTCAGCCGCTTGACGTGCTGGTCGGCGCGCTCGATCGCGTCGGTCAGGCGATTGCGGAAGATCAGCGTCTCGGCCAGCATCTCCACCAGCTGATCGATCTTGGCGAACGGCACGCGGACGCTGGTCGCCGCCACGCCGGTGCGCGGCGCCGGCACCGCGGCTGGCGTCTTGGCCGACTCACTGTTCTGCCCCTTTTCGTGATCACGCACAGGCGATGGCGTTCGGGCAGCGGACCGCGCCGGGCGGTCGGCGTCGCTGTCGGAAGAAGAGGCATCGTCCGCGGCCCGCGCATCGTCGACGTCGGCATCCGCCTGGCCGTCGGAGCCAGCGATGGCGACCAGCCGGCGGCGGGTGATGTCGATGCCCTCGAGCAGGGCGTCGATGTCGGGCTGGGCGAGGTCGAGCAGCTCGATCTCGTCCTCCATGCGGTGGGCGCGATGTTGCAAATCCGAAAAGCCCATCATGCCGGCGTTGCCTTTCAGCGTGTGCAGTTCACGCTTGATCCGCGCCAGATGGGCCTGGCGGGTTTCCATATCGGCACCGGGCAGCGCGAGCAGCAAGGTCTCCACCTCGTCCGCCCGCTCGCGCGCTTCCAGGAGAAACTCCTCGAGCAGCTCTTGGAATGCTGAATCCATCGCACTCGAAGCGTATCATCGGCGTTGCGACGCCGGCCATAATTCGCGCTGCCAAGGGTTTGCCGCCGTTCGCGGCGGGATGGATTCAGGCCCGCGGCCTCGCTTGCATGGCCCCTGCGCTTCGTTTAGGCTAAGCCCGAGTGTGCCCTGCAGAGTTGTGTTTCTTCTTGCGGCGTGCACTGGCTTTTTCGTCGCTCGCGGGCTGCTGCTGGACAGCGCAAAACCTGCCGCGCAACAGCGTCGTGCGATTCGACTCCCGAAGCGTCACCGCGATCCAGCGCGGTCGGGTACGCCCGGCCACATGCTCGATCGCTCTCGTTTGTTTGTACCGCCTAGCGCGATGCGAACAGTTTTCCTGGAGGCCGCCTATGCCCAGCGCGAACGCGTCGGTGCCCGTGCACCCGCGTCGATGCCCGGCGATCGGTCCTCCGGTTCATCGCCCACATGCGCTCCGCGCGGCCGTGACACAGGCGTAGAGGAGACCACGGTGCAGCCCCGCAAGATCCTCGTCGTTGACGATTCCAAACTCATTCACAAGATGTTCGAGGTGCTGCTTCGGCAGTACACGCTGATCCACGCCCACGACGGCCTCGAGGCGCTGCAGTGCCTCGGCACCGACGCGAGCATCGACCTCATCCTGCTCGACATCAACATGCCCCGCATGAGCGGGCTCGAATTCCTGCAGCAGGTCAAGTCCGACGCCACCCTGGAATCGATCCCGGTGGTGATCATCAGCACAGAAGGCAAGGAAGAAGACACCCTGCGCGGCCTGGAGGCCGGCGCGTCGGCCTACATCAAGAAGCCGTTCGGCAACCAGGAACTGCTCAACGTCATTCAGAGCCTCTAGCCGCAGCAGCCACCGGCGGCGGGTCCCCGCATCGCCTTCGCCTCCAACAGCCCGGACCATCCTCTCCCCGGACAACCGCCATGAACTCGGACTACTCGACGGACAGCAGCGCGACGGACGAAACCACGTTCGCAGCCTTGCAGGCCACGCTCGACCGCGCGCGCGCGCTGAGCGCCCAGCTGCAGCAGCAGGGCGGCGCCCGCGATAGCGCCCGCCTGCAGGGGCTCGAGACGCAGCTCGAAGCGGCCGAGCGCGACCGCGAGGAGCTCACCGAGCGGCTGGTCGAGGCCGAGCATCAGCAGGGTCGGCTGATGAACCTCTACGTCGCGACCTATCAGCTGCACGCGACGCTCGATCCGAGCGAGGTCCAGGCGACGATCGCCGAGATCGCCGTCGACCTGCTGGGCGCCGAGCGCTTCGTGCTGCTCCTGCGCGTCGACGGCGAAGAGCCGCTCGAGGTTGCCCTGTCGAAGGGACTCGAAGAAGACAACACCAGCCTCTATGACGGCGATCAGTACACCAGCGGCGATCCGCTGGTCGACGCGGCGCTCGAGGACGGCATCCTGCGCCTCGGGCCGGACGATTTCTCAGAGGTCATCGCGGCGGTGCCGCTGCGCGTGCAGGACGCCATCGTCGGCGCGCTCGTGGTGCTGAAGCTCTTCGACCACAAGGCCATTCTGCGCGCCGAGGACCGCGATCTGCTCGATCTTCTGGCGGCTCACGCAGCGTCGGCGCTGTTCGCAGCGCGGGTGTACTCCAACACCGACCGCAAGCTGCGCACGCTGGAGAGCTTGGTGCAGCTGGTCCGCGGTACCTGAGACGCTTCCCGTGAGCCTCAGCGGCAAACTGGAGGACGTCTCGCTCGCGGACGTCATGCAGTTCATCCATCTCGGCCGGCGCACGGGTACGCTTTCGCTGACCCGCGGCGCCGATCGCGCCGAGGTCGGCTTCTACCGCGGCCAGATCGTCAGTGCGCGCTCCCCCACCAGCCACAACCTTGGCGAAACCCTGGTCGATCGCGGCCTGCTCGAACGTGAAACGCTCGACCAGGTGCTCGAGATGCAGGAGGCCGAGACGCCGCGCCGCTCGCTCGGTCAGCTGCTCGTCACCTCGGGCATTCTCGATTTCGACACCATCCGCCAGAGCGTCGAGCAGCAGATCGAAGGCGCGATCTACGAATTGGTCAGCCACTGGATGACCGGCTCGTTCGCCTTCGACCTCGACGAGCTCAAGCCGATCGACGACATCGCCATGCACCCGGGCGACGCGGTGCCAAAGCTCAATCTCAACACGCAGATGCTGCTGCTCGAAGCCAGCCGCCTGCAGGACGAGAGCCGACGCGACGCGCTCGAGAACGGCGGCGACCCGGCGGCCGCGATCGCCCTTGCCGCGCAGGCCGCGGCCGGTGACAGCCTGGCGGCGGGCGCTGCGAACGTCGTCGACGAGGACGTCAGCGACGTCGAGACCATGTCGCGCAGCCTGGAGCAGCTCGACGTCGAGATTCCGATGCCCGACCCGGAGTCGCTGCCCGAGCGCACGATGCGCCGGCTGCAGGTGGTCTCGACCGACGTCACGCTGTCGCAGCGCCTCACCAACATCGTCGATCCGCAGCTCGCGCGCGTCGTGCAGGTGCCGCTGCGCAGCGCCGGTTCGCGCGTCCAGAGCGAGCCGGCCCCGATCGTGGTGGTCCTCGACCTGCGCAGCGACACCTACCGCATCGACGACCTCAAGGCGATCCGGCGCTCGCGCCCGCGCGCCTCGATCATCGCACTCGTCACCGACGCCGAGCAGACCCGCGAGGCCTTCCAGGCCGGCGCGGTGGCCGCCCTGCCGGCCGATCCGCACGCCCTCGCCGCCTGCTTCCAAAGCCTGGTGCGCACGCTGCAGGACGCCTCGGGCGGACGCAGCAGCGCGAACCAGGGACCGTCGAGCGCCAACTTCAAGCGCCTGCGGCGCGTGCTGTCGGATATTCGCTCGGGCCTGATGTCGGCGACGATGGCGCTCAACCTGATGCACATCCTGTCGGAATCGGTCGAGCGCGCCGTGCTCTTCCTGGTGCAGAAAAACCGCCTGACCGCGCTCGGCGCGTTCGGCTTCGGCACCGAGGACCGCCCGCTCGCCGACGCCACGCGCGGCTTGACGCTGCACATCGAGGGCAGCGAGAGCGTTTTCGCCCGCTGCATCGCGGAGGGCCAGCCGCGCATCCTCAGCTTCGAGCAGGCGCATCTGCCGGAACCGCTCGTCGCGCTGCTCGGGCGCCCGCAGAACGGCCAGATCGTGGTCTTCCCCGTGCTCGGGTCGGAGCGCGTCATCTCGGTGGTCTACACCGACAACGGTGCCAACCAGGCGCCGATCGAGGACATCGAGCTGCTCGAGCTGGCCACCGCCCAGGTCGGCGTGGCGTTCGAAAACGAGCTGCTGCGCCGCCAGATCGAGCTGCGCCGCTAGACCGTCCGATCGCGCCGCGCCCGGCCGCGCCATGCCCCTCACCCATCTCCTGCTCGGCCTGCTGATGATGCTCGGCCCCGACGGCCATCGCCTGCGGCCGCTGCACGCGTCGCCCGACAGCCTGCCGCTGACCCATCTCGACCGGGTGCTCGACCAGGTTTGGCTGGTCGAGCACCAGCAGGCGAACCTACCGTTCATGCACTATCAGCCGGCCGCGCCGGGCGCGACGGCGGCGATGTCGACCGCCTTCGCCCTGGGCCTCGCCAGCGCGCGCATGCCGACCCTGCGCGCCCCGCGGATCTGGCTGCGCACCGACGACGGCTCACCGTTCGCGGCGGGCGGCGCGCGCGGCGG
>JBCCOR010000318.1:0-5943 GCA_039025295.1 Acidobacteriota bacterium | reverse complement strand
GGCGACGGCGGCTACGGCGGCGGATCGCAGCAGGGTGGCGACGGCGGCTACGGCGGCGGATCGCAGCAGGGCGGCGGCGGCGGGCAGACCGACAACTTCGTCGCCGAGCCCGAAGACGACGACATTCCGTTCTGACCGCGCTGCGCATGACCCATCCGGCCCCGCGGTTCGCGCCGGCGCGGTTGGCGCTCTTCGCACTCGGCGCATTCCTCCTCCTCGCCCCGCTCGGCCTCGACCGGCACAGCGTGCCACGCACGCTGCTGCCAACCGAAGCGACGACCTGGATGGCCGCGCAGAGCGTCGCATGGGACGGCGATCTGCGCATCACCCGGCCCGACGCCGAGCGGCTGGCCATCGTCTATCCGCTGAGTCCGCCCCTCACGCTCCAAGTCGCCGTGCCGACGGCGGACGCGGCGCCGTCACCCGCACCGCAGCTCGCCGTCAGCCCGATCGGCGCCGCGCTGGCCGGCGGTGCGGTGCGCCTCTTCGGCGTCCACGGACCGCGCGTCCTCAGCGTCCTCGGCCTGCTGCTGGCGCTGCTCGCGATCGACGACGCCCTGCGCCGATCGCGCTGGATCGGCGACGCGCAGCGCAGCGACGAAGCCGCATCGCCGGCCGACGCGTTCGCCACGGTGTGGGCCGTCGCCGCGCTCGTCTTCGCCCTCGCCGGGCTCTACGCCTTCACCGCGCGCTTCGACAACCTGGCGCTGGCCGCCCTCGCCGTCGGCGTGCGCGCGGCGCTGCGGCCGACGACGACGTCCGCGGCGCGCAGACGCGCGGCGATCGCGGGCGACGTCGGCGCGGGCGTCGCCCTGGCCCTGGCCCTCGCGCTAGCACCCGCAACCCTTGCAGCGATCGTCGCCGTCGCCATCGTGCTGGTTGTACGGCGCGCCGGACCGCGCCTGCTGGGCATCACCGGCGGCGCGCTGCTCGTCGGCCTGCTGACGTTCGGCCTGATCGGCCCGTGGCTCGACGCGCCGTCCAGCGCCGGCACGCACGCGCTCACGCTGTCGCCGGCGGACGCGCGCGTCGGCGGCGGCGGCGACAGCGATCACGACGTCCTTCGCATCGACGACGACGCGCTGCGGCCGCTGCCCGCCACGGCACCGATCCTGCGCCCGTGGTCGCCGCTGATCGGACGCCACACGGGCCTCGTGACCTACGCCCCCGCGCTGATCGTCCTGCTGCCGCTGGCGCTGTGGACCGCGCGCCGCCAGCCGCTGCGCCTGCTGCTGCTCGCCGCCTTCGGCGTCGGCGTCGTTCAGGTCTGGTGGACGGTCGGCGCCGGCCGCGGCGACGTGCCCGGGCTGCCGGCGCTCCTGCCGCTGCTCGCGCTGCCGCCGCTCGCCCTCGACCTGCGCGCCCTCGGTCCCCGTCGCGGTCGGTTCGAGCCGCCGCTCGCCCTCGCCACCCTCGCGCTGGCCGCGATCGGCATGATGCCCGCCGTGCTCCATCCCTTCGGCGCCCAGATCTCGCCGCGCGACGTCGTCCACGGCCACGCCCGCCTCGAGCCGCTGCGCCATCTGCCGCTCGAACAAGGCCTGCTGCATCGGCTCGCGGCCTATGACCGCGTCGCGGCAGACGCCGACGCCGTGCGCGTTTACCATCCGAACGACGCGGTGCTGCTGCGCAACGACACGCTGTGGTTTCCGGCCGATCAGCGGGTGACCCTGTGGCTCGAATGGCCGACGCCGCCGCCCGACGTGCTGCAGCTCGAGGTGCTCAACCTGGCGCCCGACAACGTCATCCGCGTCCAGCTCGGCGGCGCGGCCGAAACCCTGCGCTTCGACGGCCCGCAGCCGCCAGAAGGCACCCGCCGGCTGATTCGTCTCCATCCCGCGCGGGCTGCGATCCGCGTGCCCTCCGCCGACGACGGCGACGATGCGACGTACCGCCTGCCGCTGCGGGTCCACGCCGCGCGGGCCGTGCAACCAGGCTGGCGCGACGACAACCGCCACGGCGCCCTGCGCAATCAGCTGATCGGCGCGGCGCTGGTGATGCTCGGCAGCGACGCCTTCCTGCAGCAGCCGCTCTACGCCGTCACCTGGCTCGACTGCGGCGCACCCGCGCGGGTCGCGACCGGGGCCTCGTTCGCCGTGCCGGTGCGCCTGCGCAACGACAGCGCCAGCACCTGGCCGACCGTCGGCGCGACCCGCGTCCGCCTCGGCTACCACTGGTCCGTCGAGGGCAGCGACGCCGCGCGCCGCACCAGCGCCGACCGCGCCGATTTCGATCGTCCGGTCGCGCCTGGCGACGTGCGCGCGGCCTGGCTCCCGGTCACGGCCCCGCGCCGGCCCGGCCGCTACGCGCTGGAGGTCGACGCGGTGTTCGAGCGGGTTGCGTGGTTCAGCGATCGCGGCCCGTCGACCTGTCGCAGCGCGATCGAGGTGATCGACGCCGCAGCGGACAGCGACGATCCGGCCGTCGGATCGAGCCGATAGAACGCGTCAGGGTGCGCCATCGGCGTCGGGCTTCGGCCGTCGGCGCCCGGCGCGGGTATCGCGCGGTCCGCCGCTGCGACCATCGCGCGGTCCGCCGCTGCGACCATCGCGCGCATCGCCGCTGCGACCATCGCGCGCGCCGCCGCCGCCATCGCGCGGGCCTCCGCTGCGGCCGCGATCGCGACCGCCGCCGCCCGGTCGATTGGGCGTAAACGGCACGCGGTATTGACGGCCGAGCTGGCTGCAGCGGCGCGCCGTCGGCGTGCCCGACTCGATACTGAAGCCGACCTTGCCGAGCAGGCGGCGGGCCACGGCGCGCGGTCGCGGCGCCTGCTCCAGCCAGCGCACGGTGTCGTCGACCAGCCGTCGGCGCTGGTCGGGCTTGAGCTTGCTGGCGTGCGGCAGCAGCGAATTCAGGGTGTACTCGCGCTCCGCCGTCGAGGGCGTCTCGAGCAGGCGCGCGAGGGTGTCGGAGGCCACCTCCACCACCAGCCAGCGCGGCAGATCGCGCCGCCGCAGCAGCGCGTTGCGCACGAACTCGGCCTCCGCGTTGTCGGGATGCGCGCGCAGCCAGGCCAGCGCTGCCTGCACCACCTGCTTGGCCACGGGGGGCGGCAGCTGACGGTTGCCGAGACAGCGGCGCAGCAGGAACGACGCGTCCGCGCGATGGCGCGCGTGCAGATCGAGCCAGTGGATGGCGTCGTCGGTGACCCGGCGCAGCTGCCACAGCGGCAGATCGCGCGCCGCGAAGAGCTGCTTCATCACGTGATCGGCGTCCTCGCGCGCGGCGTTGGCCTCGAGCCAGGTGAAGGCGGCGTCGAGCAGCCAGCTGCGGTCGGCGGCGGCGAGATCGTCGCGCCCGAGGCCGGCGTCGAGCACGAAGCCCGCCTCGGGCAGCTGCGGGAAATGCCCCAGCCACGCCGTCGCCGCCGCCGTCACGGTCGGCAGCGCCACGCCCAGATCGCGCCGCTGGAGCAGCACCTGCAGCACGAAGCGCGCCTCGGCGTCGTCGCCGTGCCGCGTCAGCCAGGCCAGGCTGTGTTCGAACACCTGCCGGCGCTGCGCGGCGCTGCGCTCGCCGGCACTGAGCGCCTCGATCAGCGGCTTGAGGACGAAGCGCGCCTCGCTGCTGGCCGCGTGCGCACCCAGCCAGCCCAGCGCGGCGTCGACCACCCGCTCGCGATCGCCGCCGAGCGCCGGTCGATCGAGCAGTCCTTGGAGCACGAAGCGCGAGTCGACCGCGCCCGGATGATGCTTGAGCCAGCGCAGGCCCGCGCGCACCGCGCGCTCGGCGGCGCTCGCGTCGAGATCGCGGCGGTCGACCAGCGCCTTGAGCACGAATTGCGCATACGCGTCGGTGCCGTGTCGCGCCAGCCAGCCGAAGGCGATCTCGATCGCGTCCTGCGCCGCGTCGGGATCGAGATCGTCGCGCTGCAGCAGCGGACTCAGCACGTAGGACGCCGACAGCTGCTGGCCCTGATGCGCCAGCCAGGTCAGGGCGGCGGGCGCGATCGCCGCGCCCGCGGCGGCGTCGGATCGCCCGCTCGGCAGGCGGCGCAGCGAGCGGTACAGCAGATGACGCGCCTCGGCGCGCTCGCCGTGCTGCGCCAGCCACGGTGCCATCACCGCCGGCCACAGCTGCGGCAGCGCCGCGCGCCACAGCGGACTGCCGACCAGCGCACCGAGGGTGTGCGCGGCGCGCGTCGGATCCGCGGCGAGCAGGGTTTCGCGCAGGCTCGGCACGGCATCGACGATCCACGCCTGGGTCGCCGCCTGCAGGCTCTCCGCACACGGCGCGGCGGTCGGATCGGTCGACGGATCGGCCGCCTCCAGCAGGCGCGCGAAGCGTCCGAGGCTGCTGGTCAGGCCGCGCAGCGCGCCGACCGGGGCCGCGCGCGCGGCGTCGAGCAGCAGCTGCAGGACGGTGGTGCGCACCCGCGGCGCGGCCGGCGCGCGCAGCACCGAGCCGAGGATGTCGTCGACCACGACGTCGTGCGCCGCGCGCAGATCGCCGCCGTCGGCCTCGAGCCAGCCCATCGAGGTCAGCGCGTCGATCAGCATCTCGCCGGCCTCGATCGGATCGGTGAGCGGATCGTCGGCCACCGCCGCGGCCAGCAGCTGACCAGCGACCGCGGCCAGGGTGTCGAGCGGCTGCGGGCTGGCCGCCAGCGCGCCCGCCGCGGCCACCAGCGGCGCGTCGGGGCGCGGCCCGAGATGGCGCAGGCGCGGATCGCCCGCATCCGGCGCCAGCGGCCGCAGCGCATCGGCCGACAACCGGCGACGCAGCCACGCCACCAGATCGCCGCCCGCGCGCTCGCCCTGCCCGCCCGACGCCTGCCGGCGCAGCATTTCGACGTCGGGCGCCGCGTCGTCGTCGGCGAGCAGCAGCATCTGCTCGAGCTCGTGGGCGACAAGCAGGGCGATGATCGGCCGGCGGCCGCACAGTCGGGCCATGGTGCGGGCGCCAAGCCGCGCCTGGGCGAGCGGCGCGACCATCGTCCGCACCTGGCGCGCGACCGCGTCGCGGTAGTCGGCATCGGGGCGCAGATGCAGGCGCTCGAAGAGGGCGTCGCGGTCGGGGCGGGCGCTGTCGGGCAGGCCGCTGCGCGCGCTCGCCAGCAGTGCGACGGGCACGCCCCGCGCGCGGCACAGGGGCAGCAGCTGGTTGCGCAGCGCGGCCAGATCGAGATCCGACTCGAAGAGCTCGAGGTAGTCGAAGATCAGCAGCAGCGGCGGCGGATCCTCCTCGCGGGCGACGCCCTCGGCGTTTTCTTCGAAGATCGCTGCGCGCAGCGCACCGACCGTCAGCGGCGCATCGTCGTGGCTGACGCCGTGCAGCACGCGCCAGCCCTGGGCCACTGCCCGCGAGCCGACCTCGGTCAGCAGGCGGCTCTTGCCGACGCCGCCCGGGCCGCCCACCAGCACGCCGCGCCGGCCGGCCGACGCGCGCAGGCGATCGAGCAAACCGTCGGGATGGAACGCCGCGTCGGTCGGCGGCGCCACGTACGGCAGCCGGTCCGGTCGCAGATACTGCTGAAACGACATCAGGCCGGCCAGCCAGGTCTCGTGCGCGACCAGCGCCGTGCGCTCGCCGCCCAGCCAGCCGTCGAGAATGCGCGGCAGGCGATCGAAGCAGCGTCGCAGCGCGCCCCAGGGCACGATGTGCACCTGCTCGAGCGGCGGCCGCGACGCCTCGGGCAGGCGGGCGAAGAAGCCCTCGATCGCCGCGCGCAGCGACGCCTCGACCGCGGCCGGCAAATCGACGCTGGTGCACACGACCATCGCGCGCGCGGCGCCCCACGGCGCGTACGCCCCCGGCCAGCCCTCGGTTGCCGGCTCGACCAGCGTGTCGGCCAGCTGCTGCCAGTCGGCCAGGACGTCGCCGGCGGCGGGATCGCGACAGATCAGAATCAGCGGCGCCTGCGCGCGCGCCAGGGGCGTGTCGGCGAGCGCGTCGACGACGGCGTCGCGGCGCTCGACGTAGATCCCAGTCCCGGCGGGT
>JBCCOR010000317.1:0-5947 GCA_039025295.1 Acidobacteriota bacterium | reverse complement strand
CCGAAGCGGCGGTGCGCCGCGCCGAGGTCGTGCTCGCCCAGCAGCAGGCCGAGGCCGACGTGGCGCGGCGTGAGTGGGACGCGCTCGGCGGCGGCGGCGAACCCGATCCGCTGGTGCTGCGCGAGCCGCAGCTGGCCCAGGCGCGCGCCGATCAGGCGGCCGCCGAGGCCGATCTCGAGCAGGCGCGACTCGATCTCTCGCGCACGCGCATCGCCGCGCCCTTCGACGGCCGCGTGCGCGCCAAGCAGGTGGCCGTCGGGCAGTACGTCACGCCCGGCACGCCGATCGCGGTCACGCATCCGGTCGACGTCGCCGAGGTGCGCCTGCCGGTGCCCGACGATCAGCTCGCCTACGTCGATCTGCCGCTGCGCTACGAGCCGGGCGGTTTCGACGGTCCGCGGGTGGATCTCGACGCCAACTTCGCCGGCCAGCGCCATCGCTGGACCGGCCGGATCGTGCGCACCGAGGGCGAGCTCGACGCCCGCAGTCGCATGCTGACGCTGGTCGCCCAGGTGCGCGATCCCTACAGTCGCGGACGCGCGTCGACCGCGACGGCGCCGCTGCCGGTCGGCCTGTTCGTCGATGCCACCATCACCGGTCGCGCGGTCGAGGGCGTGACGGTGCTGCCGCGCATCGCCCTGCGCCAGCTCGATCCGCCGCGCGGTGGCGCGCGCACCGGCACGGTGCTGGTGGTCGAGAACGATCGGCTGCAGACGCGCGCGGTGACGCTGGCGCGGGTGACCGGCGAGCGCATCGTGGTGCAGGACGGTCTGCGCGCCGGCGAGCGGGTGTGCGTGTCGCAGCTCGACGTGGTGACCGAGGGCATGGCGGTGCGCACGACCGAGGTCGACGGGCCGTCGACCGGCGACGACGACGCGCCCGTGAACACCCTCGACGATCCCGACGGGCCGATGGCGATCGACGCCGCGGCGGGCGGTGACGCATGAGCCGGTCGTTCAAGTCCGATCCGTTCGGCGGCACCTCGTCCTTCGACGCCGACGACGCCTCGAAGGCCGATCTCGAGCGCGGCGTGCTGGCCTGGTTTGCCGCCAACGGCGTGGCGGCCAACCTGCTCCTGCTGCTGATCGTCTTCGCCGGCTTCATCACCGTCGGCCAGGTGCGCCAGGAGGTGTTCCCGGAAATCACGACCGACCTGATCACGGTCACGGTCAGCTACCTCGGCGCGGCGCCCGAGGAGGTCGAGGAGGGCGTGTGTGCGCGCATCGAAGAGCGCGTGCAGGACCTCGAGGTGGTCGACCGCGTGCGCTCGACCGCGCGCGAGGGCGTCGGCGTGGTGACCATCGAATTGGTCGACGACGTCGACGTGCGCGCCGCGCTCGACGACGTCAAATCGCGCGTCGACGCGATCGACACCTTCCCCGAGGAGACCGAGCAGCCGATCATCCAAGAGGTGGTCGTGCGTCAGCAGGCGATCAGCATCGCGATCACCGGCAGCGACGACGAGCGGGTGCTCAAGCGGCTGGCCGAGCAGGTGCGCGACGATCTGGTCGCGCTCGACAGCATCACCCAGGCCGAGCTGGCGGCGACGCGGCCCTACGAGATCGCGATCGAGGTCTCCGAGGATGCCCTGCGGCGCTATCAGCTGTCGTTCGACGCCGTGGCCAACGCCGTGCGCGGCGCCTCGCTCGATCTGCCGGGTGGCTCGGTGCGCACGGCCGACGGCGAAATCCTGCTGCGCACCGAGGGCCAGGTCTACCGCGGCCTGGACTTCGCCAGCCTGCCGCTGCGCACCCTGCCCGACGGCACGCGCCTGAGCGTCGGCGACGTCGCGACGGTGGTCGACGGCTTTGCCGAGACCGACGAGGCGGCGCGTTTCGACGGACGGTCGACGGCGCTGGTGCAGGTCTTCCGGGTCGGCGAGCAGAACGTGCTCGACATCGTCGGCGCGGTCAAGGCCTACGTCGCCCAGGCGCAGCCGCGCATGCCGGCCGGCGTCACCCTCACCCTGTGGCAAGACGACACGGTCGCGCTCAGCGATCGCCTCGACACGCTCTTCCGCAACGGCCGCGCCGGCTTGGCGCTGGTGTTCGTCGTGCTCGCACTGCTGCTGCGCCTGAAGCTCGCGATGTGGACCGCGGTCGGCATCCTGGCGTCGTTCTTCGGTGCCCTGTGGCTGATGCCGAGCTTCGATTTGGCGATCAACGTCATCTCGCTCTTCGGCTTCATCGTCGTGCTCGGCATCGTCGTCGACGACGCGATCGTGGTCGGCGAAAATATCTACCGCCACTACGAAATGGGCAAGGAAGGGCTGCACGCGGCGGTCGACGGCGTGCGCGAGGTCGCCGTGCCGGTGCTCTTTGCGGTACTGACCTCGATCGCGGCGTTCATGCCGCTCGCCACCGCCGACGGCAGCATCGGGCAGATCGTGCGGGTGATCTCGCTGATCGTCATCCTGACGCTGGTGTTCTCGCTGATCGAGTCGCTGCTGATCCTGCCGACCCATCTGTCGCATCTGAAGCACGACAAGCAGGAACCGCGCGGCATCCGTCGCGCATGGCGCCGTTTCCAGGACTGGCTGTCGGCCGGGTTCGACCGCATCGTCCAGCGCTTCTACCGCCCGCTGCTCGAGCGCGCGATCCAGGCGCGCTACGTGTCGCTCGCGATCGCGCTGGCGACGCTGCTGATCACCCTCGGCTGGATCGGCGGCGGCCGCACCAAGTTCACCTTCTTCCCGCCGATCGAGGGCGACATCGTCATCGCCTCGCTGACCATGCCGCAGGGCACGTCGGTGGACGCCACCGGCGCGGCGCTGCTGCAGCTGGAGCGGGGCGCCGAGGCGGTGCGCCGCGCGATCGAAGGCGAGGCTGCCACCGGCAACGTCTTCCGCCACGTCCTGACCTCGATCGGCAGCCAGCCCTGCGGTGGCCGTCAGGCCGGGCCCGATCAGGTCCAGTCGTCGGTGTCGGCGTCGCATCTCGGCGAGGTCTGCATCGAGCTGCCGTCGGCCGAGGTGCGCTCGGTGTCGGCGGCGGAGATCGGCGAACGCTGGCGCGAGGCCGCGGGGCCGGTCGCCGACGCGGTCGAGCTGACTTTCGCGTCGTCGCTCTTCCGCACCGGCGAGGCGATCAACGTTCAGCTGGCGGGGCCGAACCTCGATCATTTGAGCGCCGCGGCCGATCGTCTGAAGACCAAGCTGCAGGACTATCCGGGCGTCTTCGACATCGCCGATTCGTTCCGCGCCGGCAAGCGCGAGCTGAGCATCCAGACGACGCGCGAGGGCGAGGCGATGGGCTTCGCGCTGCGCGATCTGGCGCGCCAGGTGCGCCAGGGCTTCTACGGCGAGGAGGCGCAGCGCATCCAGCGCGGGCGCGACGATGTGCGCGTCATGGTGCGCTACCCGAGCGACGCGCGGGCGTCGCTCGAATCGCTCGAAGGCATGCGCGTGCGCGCCCCCGACGGCACCGAGGTGCCGTTCTCGGTGGTCGGCACGGTCGACGCGGGTCGCGGCTTTGCGAGCATCGCGCGCACCGACCGCAACCGCACGGTCAACGTCACCGCCGACGTCGATCTCGACGCCGCGACGCCCAACGAGATCATCGCCGATCTGACCGACAACGTGCTGCCGACGCTGCTCGCCGATTACCCCGGCATGCGCTTCAGCCTCGAGGGCGAGCAGCAGGAGCAGCGCGAGTCGATCGCCAGTTTGCAGCGCGGTTTTGCGCTCGCTTTGGTGATCATCTACGCGCTTTTGGCGATTCCTTTCCGATCCTATCTGCAGCCGTTCATCGTGATGAGTGCGATTCCGTTCGGCATCATCGGCGCCGTCTGGGGACACGTGCTGATGGGGTTGAATCTGACCGTGCTGTCGATGTTCGGCGTCGTCGCCCTGACCGGTATCGTGGTCAATGACAGCCTGATGCTGGTCGATTTCATCAACCGTGCACGCCGCAGTGGTATGGAGACCAAGAAGGCGATTCGCGAAGCGGGCGTGACGCGCTTCCGGCCGATCGTGCTGACCTCGCTGACCACCTTCTTTGGTCTGCTGCCGCTGCTGCTGGAAAAGAGCCTCCAGGCGCAGTTTTTGATTCCCATGGCCACCTCGCTCGCCTTCGGCGTGCTCTTCGCCACGGTGATCATCCTGCTCATCGTGCCCGTGCTCTACAAAGTGCTCGAAGATCTGCGCGCGCTGTGGCACTGGTACTGGGACGGCGAGCGGCGGTCTGCGCCGCTGCCCGCGGCCGATCCGACCCCGGGCTGAGTCGGCGCGATCCGACCGCAACGACAAAGGCCGAATGCCTGTGGGGCATTCGGCCTTTGTCGTTGCAAGTGCCTGAGTCGGCACGCGATGGCTGCGCGATCAGTTGATCGCGAGCTCGCTGAGATCGTTGCCGTCGGCGAGCCAGGCCGCGATCCACTTGGGCTGACGCCCGCGTCCGCTCCACGTGACGCTGTCGTCCTCGGGATGACGGTACTTGGGCGGCAGCTTGCCGCGACCGCTGCGGCTCGACCCGGTGCCGCGCGTTTTGGCGGTCTTGCCGCCGAACAGCGACTCGGGCGTTTCGCCGATCTCGGCCGCCAGTTCACGGATTTGGCTCAAGATTTCCTTGCGCCGTGCTTGCTGAAGCTGTTTCATCTGCGCCTCGACGTCTTGCGAGAGGGCCTGCAGTTGTTCGAGAGAAAGTGAAGCAATATCAGGGGATGATGGGGCCATGGCTGGGGAATCTCCAGAAGTTGTGCGGGCGCGTCGCCAGGGGATGGATTGGGTGCGACGCGCGCTGAGGTTACAAGAAAAAAGTATAGACCGCTCTTGCTGTGCTGTGCAATCTTGCCGTCGATCGGTGAAATGCAATATTACGCTGCGCTGTCTTGCTTGGATCCCGAGCTTGGTGTGAAATGCGCATGGCATCGGTCGCTGTAATAACACAACGCCCGCAAACGCTCGGGGAAATCGAATGACGAGAGAACCGTGTCCGCGCGTCCGCTGATTGCGCTGCTGCGCGCCAAATCGCAGATGGCGCGCCACTGGGTGGTCTCGGTGCGCGCGCAGTCGCGGCTCAAGGTCGCGGTCGTGTCGGTGTTCACCGTCGCGCTCTGGCTGGCGCTTTTCGGCGGCGCGCGTTTGGGGCTGGGGTTGTTCGAGGTGTTCGCGGCCGATCTGCTGCCCGGCGGCGAGCTGCGCCTGGCCGATCTGATCCTCGGTCGCCTGCTCTCGGTGTTCGCCCTGACGCTGCTGGTGCTGCTCGCGCTGTCGAACGTGCTGGTGGCCTTCGCCACGCTCTACCGCGCGCACGACATGCCGCGCCTGGTGCTGAGTCCGATTCCGCCCATGCAGCTGTATCTCGGGCGCCTCGCCGAGTGCGCCATGGCGAGCTCGTGGGCGTCGGCGTATCTGGGCTCGCCGCTGCTGCTCGCCTACGGTCTCGAGCGCGGTGCGCCGCCGATGTTCTACGTTGCCCTGGTGCTTTTCTTCGTGCCGTTCGTGCTCCTGCCGGCCGCCTTCGGCGCCACCGTTGCGATCGTTTTGGTGCGGCTGATCGCGCCGCGTCGCGACGCGCTGCGGCCGTCGCGCCTGCTGCTTGTAGGCCTTGCGCTGGCGGTGCTGTTCTTCGGCTTCCTGCGGCCGCGACTGGCTGCCCCGGATCTCACCCAGACGGCGACGCTGCAGGCGATCGTGCAGGCGATGGCGCCCACCCAGTCGCCGCTCCTGCCCAGCCAGTGGCTCGCCGACGGCGTGCTGCGCGCCGCCGCCGGCGACGGCGCGGGCGCGCTTTTCCTGTGGCTGCTGCTGATGGCCAACGCGCTCGCCGCGGTCACCCTCGCGACCCTCGTCGCCGAGCGCTGGCTGCTGCCGTCGTGGTCGATGCTGTGGGGCGGCGGCGGAAGTGGCAGCGGCGGCGCGCGGGGGCGCGCGGTGGGGGGGGGGGGGGCCGGCGGCGTGGAGCGGGCGCGCGGGGGGGGGGCGGCGGCGGGGCGGCGGCGGGGGGTG
>JBCCOR010000316.1:0-5958 GCA_039025295.1 Acidobacteriota bacterium | reverse complement strand
GGATCTCGATCGCCTCGCCCAGACCCACAGCGCGACCCGCTTCATGATGCTGCTCGCCGGCCTCGCGGCGCTGCTCGAACGCCAGAGCGGCAGCCCCGACGTGGTCATCGGCACGCCGGTCGCCGGCCGCACCCACGCGTCGATGGGGCGCGTCGTCGGCCTGTTCCTGAACACCCTCGCGCTGCGCCTCGATCTCGCCGATCGACCGAGCGCGGAGACGCTGATCGCGCGCGCCCGCGACGCCGCGCTCGACGCCTTCGATCATCAGACGGTGCCGTTCGAGCGCCTGCTGGCCGAGCTCCAGCTGGCCCGCGACACCGCGCGCACGTCGCTGTTCAGCGTGTTCCTCAACGTGCTCAACCTGCCCGACAGCCGGCGTCCGTTCGGCGATCTCGCGCGCGTGCCGCTGGCGCAGGAGGCCAACCACGCCAACTTCGACTGGAATCTCTACGTCCAGCCGTCGGGTCCGGAGGGCCTGCGGATCCTGTGGGTGGTCGACGCGCGGCGCTTCTCGACCGCGCGCATCGAGGCGACCCAGGCGCAGCTGCAGACGCTCTTCGAAGCGATGGTGGCCGCGCCGACGCGGTCGCTGGCGCGGGTGGCGCTCGATCGCGGCGCGTCGCGACCGGCGGCGCTCGATCCGACGCGGCCGCTGACGACGCCGTGGCGGGGGAGCTGCATCGATCTCATTCTGCAGTGCCCGGCTTCGCGCGTGGCGGTCGTCGACGGGCAGAACACGTGGACCTACAGCGATCTGATCGGCCGCGTGGAGCGCCTCGCCGGCGTGCTGGCCGATCACGGCGTCGGCCGCGGCGATCGGGTGGCGGTCTACGCCCATCGCAGCGCGCCGCTGGCGGTGGCGCTGCTGGGCGTGCTGCGCGCGGGCGCTGCGTTCGTCGTGCTCGATCCGGCCTATCCGTCGGCGCGCCTGGCGCAGATCGTCGCGATCGCGCGTCCGCAGGCGGTGGTCGCGCTCGACGCCGCCGGGGCGCTGCCCGACAGCCTGCGCGCGCTCGACGCGCCGCAGCTGCGCCTCGATCCCAACGGCCGCACCCGTCTCGCCGACGGCGCGCGGCCGCAGCCGTCGACGCCGCCGGCGCTCGAGCCCCGTCTGCAGCCGACCGATCTCGCCTACCTCGCGTTCACCTCGGGCTCGACCGGCGTGCCGAAGGGTGTGCGCGGTCATCACGGTGCGCTCGGCACCTACGCCGCGGTGCAGGCCGCGCGCTTCGACCTCGGCGCCAGCGATCGCTTCTCGGTGATGTCGGCGCTGGCGCACGATCCGCTGCATCGCGATCTGCTGACGCCGCTGATCCTCGGCGCGACGGCCGCGATGCCCGACGGCGAGCGGCTCGGCGAACCGGGCTATCTGGCGAGCTGGATGGCGGCCGAAGGCATCACGGTCGCCAACATGACGCCGGCGCTGGCGCGCGTGATCGCGGCCGCGCCGCCGGCTGCAGGCGCGACCGCGGAGGACGATGCGGCAGCCGCGCCGGCGGCGCACGTGCCGACGCTGCGCCGCATCTTCCTGGTCGGCGACGTGCTCACCGACGCCGACGCCGCCGCGCTGATCGCGCTCGGCCCGTCGGTCGAGGTGATCAACAGCTACGGCGCCACCGAGACCTCGCGCGGTTTGGGCTATCACGTCGCGGGCATCGACGAGCCGCATCCGACGCTGCCGCTCGGCCAGGGCGTCGGCGACGCGCAGCTGCTGATCGTCGGGCCGCACGGCGCGCTCGCGGGCGTCGGCGAGCTCGGCGAGGTGGTGATGCGCTCGCCCCATCTCGCCCAGGGCTACGCCGATGATCCCGCGCTCACCGCACTGCGCTTCGCGCCCGATCCGTTCGGTGCCGATCCCGCCGGCGGCCGCGTCTACCGCACCGGCGATCTCGGCCGCTTCACGCCCGAGGGCGCGGTGCGCTTCGCCGGCCGCGTCGACTTCCAGGTGCAGGTGCGCGGCTTCCGCGTCGAGCTGGGCGAGATCCAGGCGGCGCTGCAGGCCCATCCGGCGGTCGGCGACGCCGTGGTGGTGGTGCGCGACGGCGCCGATCTCGGCCTCGCGGCCGACGCCGGCCCGGCGCTGGTGGCCTACAGCGAACCACCCGCCGGCCAGCGCGCCCACGCGTCGGCCGACGAGCTGCGCGCGCATCTGCGCGATCGGCTGCCGGTCTCCGCGATTCCGGCGGCGTTCGAGACGCTCGACGCGCTGCCGCGCACGCCCACCGGCAAGGTCGATCGCACGCGGCTGCCGGCGCCCGCGCGCCTGGCGCGCGCCGTCCACACCGCGCCGCGCACCCGCGAGGAGCACGTGATCGCGGCGATTTGGGGCGATCTGCTGGGCGGCGATCGCTTCGACGTGCACGAGGATTTCTTCGCCCTCGGCGGTCATTCACTGCTCGCGACGCGCGTGCTGGCGCAGCTGCGCGCGCGCCTCGAGGTCGACGTGCCGCTGCGCGCCTTCTTCGACGCGCCGACGATCGCGGGCCTGGCGCGCACCGTCGTCCAGACCGGCCGCGCGGTCCAGCTGCCGCTGCCGACGCGCCAGGCCGGCGACGGTCCGTTCCCGCTGTCGGCGGCACAGGCGCGGCTGTGGTTCCTGCGCCAGCTCGATCCACAGAACGCCGGCTACCACATGCCGGTGATTCTGGCGGTCGAGGGCGCGCTCGATCCAGCGCGCCTGGCGCGCGCCACCCGCGCCGTGGTCGATCGCCATGCCGCGCTGCGGTCGTCGATCACGGAAGACGCGCTCGGGCGTCCGCAGCAGGCGATCGTCGACGCCGCGACGCTGACGCCGGCGTTCGTGTTCATCGATCTGCGCCGCGGCGACGACGATGCGGCGCCGTCGCGCGCGGTCGACGATCCGGCGGTGCAGCGCGCGTTCGGCCGCGTGATCCGCCGGCCGTTCGACCTGGCGCGCGATCCGATGCTGCGCATCGCCCAGATCGCGCTCGCCGACGCGCACCACGTGCTGGTCGTCGTGCAGCATCACATCGCCAGCGATGGCTGGTCGGCCGGTTTGATCCTGCGCGACCTGACCGCGGCCTACCGCGATCCGCGCAGCCTGCCGCCGGCGCCGACGCTGCGCGCGGCCGACGTCGCGGTGTGGGAGCACAGCCATCGCAGCGACGCCGCGATGGCCGACGATCTGACCTGGTGGCAGACGACGCTGCGCGACGTGCCGCCGCTCGATCTGCCGTTCGACCGGTCGCGTCCGGCGCGCCCGCGCGGCCGCGGCGGCGAAATCACGACCCGCCTGGCGCGCGGCCTGGCCGAACCGCTGCGCGCGCTCGAGCAGCGCAGCGGCGCGACGCCGTACATGATCCTGCTGGCGGCCTTCCACACCGTGCTCGGCCGCTTCGCCGGCCAGCGCGATCTGGCGACCGGCACGCCGGTGGCCAACCGCGGCGACGCCGAGGCGCTCGAGTCGATCGTCGGTCTCTTCGTCAACGCGGTCGCGATCCGCGCCGATCTCAATGGCGCGCCGTCGTTCGACGCGCTGGTGGCGCGCACCCGCGATCGCGTGCTGGGCGCGTTCGAGCGTCAGCACGTGCCGTTCGATCGCCTGGTCGATCATCTCGATCTGCCGCGCGACGTCAGCCATCCGCCGATCTTCCAGGTGCTCTTCGCGCTCCACAACCAGCCTCGTACGCCGATGCAGGGCCTCGACGGCGTGACCGTGCGCAGCCTGCCGCGGGTGGCGAAGGCGGCGCGCTACGACCTGACGCTCAACGTCTGGCGCGCGCCCCAGCTCGACGCCGCGGGCGACGCGCACGACGGCATCGCGGCGCTCGAGTACGACGCCGATCTCTTCGATCGCGCGACCGCGCGTCGGATCCTGAGCGCCTTCGAGACGCTGCTCGCCGCCGCCCTCGACGCGCCCGCGACCCCGATCGCGGCGCTGCCGCTGATGCCGTCGGCGCTGCGCGTGCAGACGCTGCAGACCTGGAACGACACCGCGGCGGCGCTGGCGCCCGCGGACGCGCCGACCACCCTCGACGGCCGCATCGCGGCCCAGGCGCAGCGCGCGCCTCAGGCGATCGCCGTCACCGAGGCCGACGGCACGGCGCCGGCGCTGTCGTACGCCGCCCTGCTGCGCGAGGCCGATCGCCTGGCCGATCGGCTGCGCGGGCTCGGCGTCGGTCCGGAAACGCGGGTGCCGATCCTGATCGAGCGCTCGCGAGCGCTGATCGTGGCGCTGCTCGCCACGCTGCGCGCGGGCGCGGCCTACGTGCCTCTCGATCCGGGCTATCCGCCGGCGCGGCTGGCGCACATGCTCGACGACGCCGGCCGCGGCCAGGCCGCCCGGGTGGCGCTGGTGGCGCCGACCGCCCTCGCGCCGCTCGCCGACGATCTCGCCGACGCGCTCGCGCCCTACCGCGCGATCGCGGTCCGCTTCGCCGACGACGCCGACGTCCTGGCGGGGCTCGATGCGCTGCCGTCGCGCGCGGACGCTGACGCGCGCGACGATCTGCGCGACGATCCGCGCCGCGCGGCCTACGCGATCTACACCTCGGGCTCGACCGGCCGGCCGAAGGGCACGATCAACGCGCACGCGGGCGTGGTCAACCGCATCGACTGGATGCAGCGGGCGTTCCCGCTCGGCGCGGACGATCGCGTGCTGCAGAAGACGCCGGCGAGCTTCGACGTCTCGGTGTGGGAATTTTTCTGGCCGCTGATGGTCGGCGCGCGTCTGGTGCTGGCCGCGCCCGAGGGCCATCGCGATCCGGCGTACCTGGCCGCGACCATCCGCGCCCAGGACATCACCACGCTGCACTTCGTGCCGTCGATGCTGGCGCTTTTCCTCGACGAGCCCGACCTCGCGTCGCTCAGCTCGCTGCGGCGGGTAATGGCCTCGGGCGAGGCGCTGCCGGCGTCGCTGGTCGAACGCTTCGGCGCATCGCTGCCGTCGACGGCGCGGCTGCACAATCTCTACGGCCCGACCGAGGCGGCGATCGACGTCACCTGGTGGCCGTGTCCGCCGGCGGGCGAGGCCCTGCCGGCGTCGGGCGTGCCGATCGGCGGCCCGATCGCCAACGTGCGCACCTACGTGGTCGCGCCGGCGTCGCTCGAGGCGCAGCCGCCGGGCGTCGCGGGCGAGCTGCTGCTCGGCGGCGTCCAGGTCGGGCGCGGCTATCTGCACCGACCAGCGCTGACCGCGGAGCGCTTCGTGCCGGATCCGTTCGCAGAAGCGTTCGATCCCGCAATCGACGCCGGCGCGCCCGGCGGACGGCTCTACCGCACCGGCGATCGCGTCGCCTGGTCGGCCGACGGCCAGCTGCGCTATCTCGGCCGCTTCGATCACCAGGTAAAGGTGCGCGGCGTGCGCGTCGAGCTGGGCGAGATCGAGGCCGCGCTGGCGGCGCTGCCCGACGTGCGCGAGGCGCTGATCCTGGCCGTGCCGGCCATCGACGGCGACGACGATCCCGGCGGGCTGACGCTGCTCGGCTTCGCCGTCGCCACCGCGGGCGCCGCGCTCGACGACGGCGCGCTGCGCGCCGCGCTGCGCGCGTCCCTGCCCGAGGCGTACGTGCCGTCGCGGGTGCTGGTGCTCGACGAACTGCCGCTGACGCCGAGCGGCAAGGCCGATCGCAAGGCGCTGCGCGCGCGTTCCGCAGCCCAGCCGATCGCGCCGACGCCGGCGGCTCCCGCGGCGCCGGCCGAACCGATCGCCGCGCCGACGCCGTCCGCGGCGTCCGCCCCGTCGCCCGCGCGCGCGTCGACCCTGCTGCGCGCCGTGCAGGCGCTGTGGGCGGAGGTGCTCGAGCTGCCGGCGTCGTCGATCGATCCGACGGTCAGCTTCTTCGATCTCGGCGGCCACTCGCTCAAGCTGGTCCAGGTGCAGCGCCTGGTGCGCAGCCGCTTCGGCGTGGCGCTGTCGCTGGTCGACATGTTCCAGCGGCCGACGATCGCCACCCTGGCTGCGCATCTCGCCGAGGCGGGCGTCGCGGTCGAGCCCGC
>JBCCOR010000315.1:0-5979 GCA_039025295.1 Acidobacteriota bacterium | reverse complement strand
GCCGGCGCCGGACCGGGCGTCTCGCCGTCGCGCGCGCGAACGAAGAGAAAGGCGTCGGGCGTCGGCGCGTCGGGCGCCGCGGCGAGCAGCCGCGCCAGGGCGAGGCCGTCGCCGCCGTTGTTGCCCGGGCCGCACAGAATCGCGACCCGGCGGGCGTCGGGGAAGCGCTTCGTCAGCGCGTCGTGGAGACCGCGCGCGGCGTTCTCCATCAGCACCATGCCGGGGATGCCGAAGGTCTCGATCGCCCGGCGGTCGACCGCGGCCATCGCCGCGGGCGTCAGCACCTTCACCGCCGAACCTTCACGCCGGCCCCGGCGCATCGGGCGATCCGCCGTCGGGCGACGCCGCATCGAGCCGCGCGAGGAGCGCGCGCGTGTGGCGGCACAGCGCGGGATCGCCCTGCGCCAGGCGCTGGCGCAGGGCCGCCAGGTCGGCCGGCGTGTCGACGTCGTCGGCCTCGGGCAGCAGGGCGACACGCCAGCCGCGGTCGAGGCAGCGCTGGCGGGTGATCGCGAGCACCGCCGGGGTGCTCCACGGCACGTCGTGGAAGAGCGCCGCGGCCGCGCCCGGCTGCATCAGCAGCGCGCGGCGCAGGGCGATCAGCGCATAGCCGCCGTCGCGCGCGGGACCGAGCACGACGTCGGCGCGCGGTGCGTCGTCGGGGCCGAGCGCCGCGAAGCCGCGCTCGACGTAATCCGGGTTGATTTCGGGATGGTCGCTGCCGATCGCCGCCACGCGGTCGCCGTCGAGCGCGGCGAGCACGCGCGCCAGGCGATCGCCGAGATCGCCGTCGCCCTGGCCGACGTGCTCCGCCGCCGCGGCGTCGGTCGTCAGCGCCGCGGCGACCTGCTGCTCGATCGCCGAATCGGGCGGCAGCGCGGCGCCGGGATCGCTCGCCCAGGCGACGGTCAGGCGAAAGCGTCCGCCGGCGAGCTGGGTGCGAACGTCGAGCAGGAAGGCGGTGTGCAGGGCCACCGCGTCGCGCGCGCTGAGCGCGCCGGCGCCGCGGGTCATCCGGGTCTTGACGCGGCCGGGCACCGCAGGCTTGGTGAACAAAGCGACGTGATCGCGCAGCACGCGGTCCGCAGATCCGGCGGCCGAGGCGCCCGACGCGCCCATCGCCGGATGCGTATGGAATCCGGTATGCTTCATGGGCGGAATCTTATCGCTATCGCGATGATCTCTCACCGAATTCGCGGAGCGCGCAATCCCGGCCCGTCGGGCCATCCATCGGCGCCTATCGACCATGCCCGTCTTCACGCTGCTCACCGACTTCGGTTTGGACGACTATTACGTCGCCGCGGTCAAGGGCGTGGTGCTCGATCGGCTCGATGCCGCCCAGCGCGCGGCGATCCAGCTGGTCGACATCGGCCATCGGGTGCCGCCGGGCGACATCGAGACCGCAGCTTTTCTGCTCAGCGCTGCCGCGCCCTGCTTCCCGGCCGGTACCGTCCATCTGGCGGTGGTCGATCCGGGCGTCGGCAGCGATCGGCGCATGCTCGCGGTCGCCCGCGGCGGCATGCGCTACGTCGCGCCCGACAACGGACTGCTGACGCCGCTGCTCGACAATGCCGATGCCGTGCAAGCCGTCGACCGTCCCGACCTCTCCCGCGCGGCGCCGGGCGCGACCTTCCACGGTCGCGATCGCTTCGCACCGATCGCCGCAGCGCTGCTCGGCGGCACGGCGATCGGGGCACTCGGCCCGGCGATCGACGATCCCGTGCGATCGTCGAACATGCCGCCACAGCGCGGCAACAACGTCCTGCGCGGGCACATCCGGCACATCGATCACTACGGCAACGTGGTTACCGATCTGCCGGCGGCGTGGTTCGATCCGCATCCCACCGCGCTCGACGTGCGCATCGACGGCCGCCCACGGCTGCCGCTGCGCTTCGTCGATCACTATGCTCTGCTGCCGCGCGGCGGCGATATCCCCGGCGCGCTGATCGGATCGCTCGGTACGCTGGAGTGCTCACTCAATGGCGAGAGCCTGGCACGCCGCTGGTCGGTGCGTCGCGGCGCGACCATCACCGTCTTCCTGCAGGCACCGTCCCGGCCCTCTCGCCTTTCATCCTCGGAGGAAACACCATGATCCGTTGGGAGTACAAGATCATCAACATTCGCAGCGAGCAGTATCGTCTCGACCCCAATGCTGCCGGTCGCATGAACGACCTCGGCGACGAGGGCTGGGAGCTGGTCGGGCTGACGTCGGTCAACTTCAAGACCGGCGCGACCGACAACATCGCCATGGTCTTCAAGCGCCCGGTCGACGACGACGACGACGATTACATCGACTGAAGCGACCGTCGTCGTCGGGCGACGGCGCCCGTCGACTCAGTCGCCGGGCGGCAGCGCGCTGCGGCGGCCGCCACCGGCGAGCAGCGCGCCGAGTGCCACGCCCAGACCGAGCGCTGCGAGCGGCAGCGCCCAGGTCTTGGCCTGCAGCGGACGCCCCAGCTCGCGATCGAACGCGCGCCGGACGTCGTTCATGCGCACCTCGAGCGCGCGCCGGCTGGCTTCGAGTCGCGCCTGCGCGTCGGAAGATTTCGCGCTAGCCATGATGGTCTCCTTCGTTGCGGTCGCCTTCGGCCGGCGCGGACGTCGGCTCGGCGTTCGTCGACACGGCGACCTTGGCCTGCCACCAGGCCAGGTGCTCCGCGAGGCGCTGCTGGAAGGCAGCAACCGGATTGGTCGTCCGCTTGATCAGAACGTAGCCGATCGCGCCCAGCGCGGCGATGATGAGCAGCGTCACCGCGATCGCCAGCGCCGCCGAGGCCGACCACGGCCACTGGGTCAGCTCCTGGATCAGCGCCAGCAGCGCGAACACCACCACCGGCACGGTCGCCAGCAACAGCACGAACGCGACCGCGAACAGCCCGATCGACACGCCGTAGCGCTTGAGGGCGCGCGCCCAGTCCTCGCCGAGGACGGCCATCTGCGCCTTGAGGACGTCGAGCAGCGCGTCACCCAGGCCGCGAAACAGCTCCGCCCAGCCCTGTCGATCGGTCGGTGCGCCGCGGCCGACCGATCCGTCTCGTTGCTCCTGTTCCGCCACCTCGTTCTCCTAGCGGCCCGCGCGGGCCCGACGCCCGCTGCCCGCGGGCCCGATGGTCACGCCGCGCGTGACGAACGCCGTCTCCGCGCCGATCTCGTCGCGCACGCCGACCGCGACCGACTGGCTGCCGCGGCGCATCTGCAGGGTGATTTGGTAATCGTAGTAGCGATCCTGGATCTCTCCGATCGCGTTGCTCGGAATGTCGATCGGCAGGCGCACGTCCTGAACAGGCGACAGCCGTCCCTCGGTGTCGCGGGCGGCAATGAACAGGCGCAAGCGCGCCAGATGCGACGCCTCGCGCGGCAGGAATTGGATCCACCGGATCGGCACGCGCACCCGCATCGGCACCTCGAAGTGGCCATTGGTGCCGGGCTGCTCGCTACCGAATTCGATCATCACGCCGGCGTCGTTGCGCTGGTAGCCGTGATGCAGCGCGGCCATGGTGCTCTCGGCCATGCGGGTCTCGACCGGCTTGTCGCGGTAGCCTTCGCGATGGCGGATGCGGATGCCGCGCTGCTTCTCGGCCAGCTTGACCTCGAGTCGGCGGTAGCGTCCGCTGCCCTCAGAGGCCGGCGTGTAGCCGAGCGAGTAGTAGGTGTCGAAGTCGCGCGCGATGCGCTCGAACATCGGATTGAAGTTGTTGGTGTTGATGATCGCCATGCCGCCGGTCTCTTCGGCGATCAGCTGCAGCGGCCCCTGCAGGTTCTGGAAATGCACCTGGTCGATGAACGCGCCACCGCCCGGCGTCTGGTTGCTGACGTCGACGTAGCTGTAGGTGCGCAGGCCCTGGGCGTCGACGGTGTAGAAGGTCACGCGGTGGGCGTTGGCACGCTGGGTCAGCTGCTGGTAGTCGCGCGTCAGGTCGTAGCGGTACGCTTCCATCGTCAGGCTGGTCGAGCGGAAGCGGTCCTGCATCGCCTGATAGATGTCCTCACCGGCGCGCATCGCCAAGCCGTCGCTGACGTAGAGCACCGCCTTGCGACCGGGCAGGCCGGCGAGCTGGTCGACCATGTCCTTCAGCGCCGTGATGCTGAAGCTCAGGTCGTTGTAGAGGTTCTCGGCGTACGTGCGGGCGCGTCCCTGAACTTCGTACTGGTCTTCGGCCTCGTAGACCGCGTCGAGGATGTCCTTGCGGTCGGAGTCGCGGTGCACCGCCCAGCCCGACACCTCCTCGAGTTCGTAGAGCGACGACGCGATCAGCTCGGGATCGCCGGTGAACGGATGGCGCATCTTGAGCGAGCGGTCGTAGCTGTAGAGCATCACCCGATCACCTTCCTGGATGTTCTGGCGCAGGAAGCTGCGGATGAAGCCGAACACCCGGTTGCGGCTGAACGGATGGATGTTGAAGTTGTCGATGTAGATGACCAGATGCAGGCGCTGCTCTTCGGGCCGCTCGTCCTGCTTCAGCCGCGGATCGACCGGCGCCTCGGGCACCTCGACCAGCGCGGGCTGCTCGGTGTTGGCGCGCGACGCGCGGCCGCTCTCGACCGCGTAGAAGTTGCTGATCGCCACCGGACGACCGTCCTGATGAAGAACGAAGTCGTCCTTGGTCAGGCCGGTGATCGGATTGCCTTTCTTGTCGGTGACGTAGACGTCGACGTTGACCACGTTGACGTCGACGACGTCGATGAACAGGCCTTCGAGCCCTTCGTTGGCGTCGGCATCGTCGTCGGCCTGCGCGGCCAGGGGCGGCGCCAGCGCGAGGACGAGCAGCATCGGCAGCATCCACCACGGCAGGGCGCGGCGGCTGGGGCGCGTCGGGGTTGAAAGAGAACGTAGCAGCATGCGGATCTCCAGGACGGAAGGATCGATCGGCAGGGTCGGATGAAGCGCGTCGCGGACGCGCCGGGCTGATCTTACCAAGCGCGGGGCGCGCCGCGCCGCGGCGCGGTCCGGGATCGCCCGCGCGCGGTGCGAATCGCCGCGCGGCGCGGGTCAGCGCGCGATGCTGGACGCCGCCACCGCGGCCGGCGCGCGATCGCGCAGCAGATGGCGGACGATGACGTCGCCGTGGTCGCGGCTGTTCTCGATGAAGATGCGGTCGGTGCGGCGTCCGGCCTGCAGCGCGCCGGCGACGTACAGCCCCGGCACGTTGCTCTCGAAGGTCCCGGGATCGAACGTCGGCTCGAGGGTTTCGTCGTCGATCGCGACGCCGCAGGCGCGCTGTAGATCGACGTCGGGCCGGTAGCCGATCAGCACGTAGGCCGCGTCGACGCGCAGCGCGCCGGCGTCGCCGCCGTCGGCGGTCGCCAGATGCAGCGTGCGATCGTCGCCGAAGCGGCGGACGACGGTGTTCATGCGCGCGTCGATCGAGCCCTCGGCGATGCGGTTGTGGATGTCGGGCGTCAGCCAGTACTTGATCGACGGCTTGAGCGCGTCGCGGCGGTGGACGATCGTCACCCGCACGCCGTTGCGCCACAGATCGAGCGCGACCTCGGCCGCGGTGTTGCCGCCGCCGACGATCGCGACGTGCTCGCCGGCGTGGCCGTAGGGCTCGCGATAGCGCTGCTGAATCCACGGCTGGTCCTCGCCGGGCACGCCGAGGCGCTTGGGCTGCCCCCAGTAGCCGGTCGCCAGCGCGACCGCGCGCGCGTAGCGGCACTGGGGCCGGCCGTCGCGCCCCGCGCTCTCGACCACCAGCCGGGCGCCGGCGCGCGCATCCGGCGCGTCGGCGGGAATCGGCTGCGCGCCGCGCACGCGCTCGTGGGTCGCGATGCGCAGACCGTGATGGCGCGCCACGTGCTGGTAGTACACCAGCGCCTGGCGGCGATCGGGCTTGTCGTCGGGAATCGCGAACGGCACGTCGGCGATCTCGAGCTTGTCGCGGGTGGTGAAAAAGCGGCAGTAGATCGGCCATTCGGCGATCGACGCGCACAGTCCGCCGCGGTCGAGCAGCAGCGCATCGAGTCCGGCGGCGCGCGCCG
>JBCCOR010000314.1:0-5989 GCA_039025295.1 Acidobacteriota bacterium | reverse complement strand
GAGATGGTGATGCCCGGGGACAACGTCGCGCTGTCGGTGGAGCTGATCGCGCCGATCGCGATGGAGAAGGGCGTTCGCTTTGCGATCCGCGAAGGCGGCCGCACCGTCGGCGCCGGCACCGTCTCCGACATCGTCGAGTAATCGTTCGCGACCCGCGGATCGTTCGCGATCCGCGGGTTTCGCGCCGTGACGCGCCCGCAGCGGCCTTTGAGGCCGCCGCGGGCGTCCGCGGCTTCAACCGTCAACTGTTCGAGGACTTCGAGCAAGGTTTCCACCGCGGGCCCGCCGGTCCATACCGACCGGCATCGACGGTCGCCGCGCAGCTTCGATAGGGCAGTAGCTCAATTGGTAGAGCACCGGTCTCCAAAACCGGCGGTTGGGGGTTCGAGTCCCTCCTGCCCTGCCACCCTTTCCTCGCCGCGCAGACCGCCATTTCCGCCGTCACCATGCATCGGCTTCGACGCGCCCCGGCGCGCGATCCGGGGACCCAACGAGACGCGCACGCAATGAGCAGCAATACCGACAGCAGCTGGTGGAGCCGAACGACGACCTTCCTGGGCGAAGTGAAGTCCGAATGGCAGAAGGTCACCACGCCGAATCGAGACGAAGTCGTGTCGACCACTGTGGTCGTGCTGATCACGAGCATCATCTTCGCGCTTTTCCTGTGGCTGTCCGACGTCGTCATCATCTGGCTGTACGACGGCAGCTTCGAACTGCTGGGGCTGAAATGAGCGACGACGCCAACGCGGCGGCCGGCGGCGAAGCGCCCGCGCCTGCGGACGATCCGCGCAAGTGGTACATCGTCCATACCTACTCGGGCTTTGAAGAGCGCGTCAAGGAAACCCTGCGCCAGCGCGCCGACGCGCTCGACATGAGCGAGCAGATCGGCGACATCCGCATACCGACCGAGACCATCGTCGAGCTCAAGAACGGCAAGAAGGTCGAGACGCAGCGCAAGTTCTTCCCGGGCTACATCCTCGTGCAGATGGAGATGTCCGACCGCGCCTGGCACGTGGTGAAGAACACGCCCAAGGTCACGGGCTTCGTCGGCATGGGCAAGAAGCCCACGCCGCTGACCCAGCAGGAGGTCGACCAGATCATCGAGCAGGTGTCGTCGACCAAAGAAAAGCCGAAGCCCAAGTTCGTCTTCGAAAAGGGCGAGCCGGTCAAGATCATCGACGGGCCGTTCAACAACTTCTCCGGCGTGGTCGAGGAGGTCAACCTCGATCGCAGCACGCTCAAGGTCATGGTGACCATCTTCGGTCGCCAGACGCCCGTCGAGCTCGATTTCTTTCAGGTCGAAAAGCTCTGACCGTCGACCCCGTCGTCGTCGACCCGAATCCGTAGGACGCACACATCATGGCAAAGAAAGTCGTCAATCAAATCAAGCTCCAGATCACCGGCGGTCAGGCGACGCCGGCGCCTCCGGTCGGCCCCGCGCTCGGCCAGGCAGGCGTCAACATCATGGACTTCTGCAAGGCGTTCAACGCGCGCACGCAGCAGGACCAGGGTACGACCATTCCGGTCGTGATCACGGTCTACGCCGACCGTACCTACAGCTTCATCACCAAGACGCCGCCCGCGTCGGTCCTGCTGCGCAAAGCAGCCGGCATCGACAAGGGCTCGGGTGAACCCAACCGCAACAAGGTGGGACAGGTCACCCGTTCGCAGGTCGAAGACATTGCGAAGCACAAGATGCCCGATCTCAACGCGGGGTCGCTGGAATCTGCGAGTCAGATCATCGCCGGCACCGCGCGGTCGATGGGCATCGAGATCGTGGACTGACCTCGCCCGCCCGGCGAGGCTCTCAGGAGATCCGAATGGCAAAACGAGGCAAGAACTATCGCAAGGTGCGTGCGACGGTCGAAGACCGGCCGTACGCGCTGGGCGAGGCGATTTCACTCTTGAAATCCGCCAGCTGGACGAAATTCGACCAGACCATGGAAATCGCCATGCGCCTGGGCGTCGACCCGAAGCACGCCGATCAGATGGTGCGCGGCAGCGTGGTGCTGCCGCACGGCACCGGCAAATCGGCGCGCGTCTTGGTCTTCGCCAGCGGCGAGAAGATTCGTGAGGCGGAAGAAGCCGGCGCGGACCACGTCGGCGGCGAGGACCTCGCGAAGAAGATCCAGACCGAAGGCTGGCTCGACTTCGACGCGGTGGTCGCCACCCCCGACATGATGCGCGTCGTCGGACGCCTGGGCCGCGTGCTCGGTCCGCGCGGTCTGATGCCGAATCCGAAGTCGGGCACCGTCACGCCGGATGTCACCCGCGCGATTCAGGAAATCAAGGCCGGTAAGGTCGAATTCCGCGTCGACAAGGCGGGCGTCATCCACGCGCCGCTCGGCAAGCTCTCGTTCTCCGACGAGCAGCTGGTCGAGAACACGCTCTCGCTGCTGCGCACCGTGGTGCGCGCCAAGCCGAGCGCGGCCAAGGGCAAGTACGTCCAGGCGATGCACATCAGTTCAACCATGGGCCCGGGCCTGACCCTCGACGAGTCGGCCCTGGCGCAGGCTGACGCCTGACGGCGTTCGCGAAGGAGACCCGATCATGGCGCTCACACGATCCGACAAGCAGGATCTGATCGACACCTACTCGGCCGGCCTCGCGGCGTCGCCGCACGCGTTTCTGGTGAACTTCGGCGGCATCACCGTCAACCAGGACACCGAGCTCCGTAGCAAGATTCGCGAACAGGGCGGTTCCTACGCGGTGGTCAAGAACACGCTCGCCAAGCGCGCGACCACGGGCAAGCCGCTCGAGGGTCTGCACGACAGCTTCGTCGGCCCGACCGCGGTCGTCTACCATCCGGAAGATCCGGTCGGCATCGCCAAGACCCTGACCGAGTTCGCCAAGACCGTGCCCGCCATCGAATTCAAGGGCGGCGTGGTCGACGGTCAGCCGGTAGGGCCCGACCAAATCGAGGACATCGCCAAGCTGCCCAGTCGCGAAGAGCTCATCGCCAAGCTGCTCTTCCTGCTGCAGTCGCCGGTCACGAGCTTCGTGCGCGTCCTGGCCGCGGTGCCGCGCGACTTCGTGGTCGTGCTCGACCAGATCGCGCAGAAGAAGGACGAGGGTTGATCGCTCCGGCCGTCGCCGGCGCGCAGCCGCAGCCGTTCCCCATGTCCAGCAATCCCGACTATTCAGCTTTCACGCTTTGATCAGCACATAAGGCGCAAGGAGAAGACCCATCATGGCTATCGTGACCGAAGACTTCATCAAGCAGATCGACGAGATGACCGTCCTCGAGCTCAACAACCTCGTCAAGGCGCTCGAAGAGCACTACGGCGTGTCGGCTGCTGCTGCGGCCGTCGCGGTGGCGCCGGGCGCGGGCGGTGGCGGCGACGCCGCGGCCGAAGAGAAGACCGAGTTCGACGTCATCCTGACCTCGTTCGGCGACAAGAAGATCAACGTCATCAAGGTGGTGCGCGAGCTCACCAGCCTCGGCCTCAAGGAGGCCAAGGAAGTGGTCGAGGGCGTGCCGTCGCCGATCAAGGAAGGTGTGACCAAGGAGGAGGCCGAGGAGGTCAAGACGAAGCTCGAGGGCGCCGGCGCCCAGGTCGAGCTGAAGTAAGTGGGGTCGACGCGCACAGCAGCGCTCGACACCCCTCGGCGCGTTCCGCGCCGCCTCTCGGCCCGCGTCGCGTGGGTTCGCCCGGTCGATCGTCTTCGGATGGTTGGCTCGGCGCCGCGCGACGCTTTCTCGCCATATCCCGTGTGCCGTTCGGCGGCCGTGCGGGGTATGGCTTTGTGTGTCTGAAGGACACACGCGCGTCCGGGTGACGCGCGGCGTCGAATGGCCTTTCGAAGCCGTCGGCGCTGCGACATCCGGCGCGAGATTCAGCGCGAACGATGCCGACATGCGGCCGGCATTGGCGCTAGGGACACTGCTGCAGGATGCTTGAACATCCATAGGCCTGACCCCGCAAGGAGCACGGGAAAACGATGACGAAGACAGTACAGACCCCGCGGCCCGCGCGCAAGGACTTCTCCCAGATCGAGACGACGCTGCCGATCCCCAACCTGATCGACGTGCAGCGGCGCTCGTATGAACGCTTTCTCCAAATGGACCTGCTCCCCGAGGAGCGGGCCAACCACGGCCTTCAGGCCGTGTTCACCAGCATCTTTCCGTTCTCCGACTTCCGCGAGACGTGCTCGCTCGACTTCGTGAAGTACACGATCGGCGACTGGCAGTGCAAATGTGGCACGCTCAAGGGGCTCGAATACCTGCGCATGACCTGCGCCAGCTGCGGCGCGAAGATCCGCACGGCCCATCCGCACGAGGACTCCGTGACCTGCCCCGAGTGCGGCGCGGTCAACAAGAATCGGGTGATCAAGTGCGACGTCTGCGGCCATCCGGTCGAGCTGCAGCACAAGTACACGATCGGCGAGTGCGCCGAGCGCGGCATGACCTTCGCCGCGCCGCTCAAGGTGACCTTCCGGCTCTTCGTCTACGACAAGGATCCGGAGACCGGCACGCGCATGATGCGCGACGCGAAGGAAGAAGAGGTCTACTTCGGCGAGATCCCGCTGATGACCGACTACGGCACCTTCGTGATCAACGGCACCGAGCGCGTCATCGTCAGCCAGCTGCACCGCAGCCCGGGCGTGTTCTTCACCAAGGAAGGTCCGCGCAGCTATCTCGCGAAGATCATTCCGTACCGCGGCTCCTGGGTCGAATTCGAATACGACCAGAAGGAGGTGCTCTCGGTCCGCATCGACCGCAAGCGCAAATTCCACGGCACGGTCTTCCTGCGCGCCCTCGGCCTGGAGAGCAACGAAGACATCCTGCGTCAGTTCTACTGCCCGGTCGGCCTGCGCTTCGACGAGGATGCGGCCGCGGGTGAGGACACCGTCAGCAGCGAGGTCACGCTGATCATCCCGCCGTCGGTGCTCGAGCAGGAGAAGCTCAAGGACCGCCAGGCGCGCGGCGTGCGCCGCACCTACAACCTGTTCGCGGGCATCACCCTCGATCAGGACGACATCACCACGCTGCAGGCGGGTGAGTCGCTCGAGGCGCAGGTGCCGATGACCCGGCTCGAGCGCGCGCAGTTCGTCGCCGACGTGGTCGATCTCGAAACCGGCGAGATCCTCTTCGAGGCCAACGATCTCGTGCCCGACGATCTGCGCCATCGCCTGGCTGGCATCGAGACCACCGACGTCGAGGTCTTCTTCCCCGACTGGGAGCTGTGCGGCACGATCCTGTCGAACACCCTCGCCAAGGACCACACGCGCAACGCCAAGGAAGCGCTGATGGAGATCTACCGGCGCATGCGCCCCGGTGATCCTCCGACCCTCGAGTCGGCGCGTTCGCTCTTCTACGGCATGTTCTTCGACGCCAAGCGCTATGACTTCTCGCGCGTCGGTCGCTTCAAGTTCAACATCAAGGTCGACACCGAGGTGCCGGTCGAGCAGAAGACGCTGTCGGCCGATGACTTCTACCGCGTCATCGCCTATCTGCTGCGCCTGCATCGCGACATCGGCCGCACCGACGACATCGACAACCTCGGCAACCGCCGCGTGCGCGCGGTGGGTGAGCTGCTCGAGAACCAGTTCCGCATCGGCCTGGTGCGCATGGAGCGCGCGATCAAGGAGAAGATGTCCGTCCATCAGGACATCGACTCGGCGATGCCGCACGACCTGATCAACTCCAAGCCGGTCATCGCGGCGATCAAGGAGTTCTTCGGCTCGTCGCAGCTGTCGCAGTTCATGGATCAGACCAACCCGCTGTCCGAGGTGACGCACAAGCGACGTCTGTCGGCGCTCGGCCCGGGCGGTCTGTCGCGCGAGCGTGCCGGCTTCGAGGTGCGCGACGTGCACGCCTCGCACTACGGCCGGATTTGCCCGATCGAGACGCCGGAAGGCCCGAATATCGGTCTCATCTCCTCGCTCGCGACGTTCGCGCGCATCAACGACTACGGCTTCATCGAGAGTCCGTACAAGCTGGTGCGGGACGGTCGCGTGATCGATCACTACCAGGTGCTCCGCGCCG
>JBCCOR010000313.1:0-6012 GCA_039025295.1 Acidobacteriota bacterium | reverse complement strand
TCGGCGTCAAGTCGAAGGATTTGATCAAAGCCCTGGTCATGCGCGGCATGATGGTGACGATCAACCATGTACTCGATCTCGAGACCGCCCAGTCGCTCGCCGAAGAGATGGGCGTCGAGACCATGGAGGTCTCGTTCGAAGAAGAGATTCAGCTGCGGCAGGAGAGCGCAGCCAGCGGTGACGAGGGCTTTGATCAAATCCTTCGACTTGACGCCGACCTTCTCCGCGAACTCGCGCACGGTCATGCCTTCGCGGATCGTCACCGGGCCGTCCGGACGATCGCTCTTGAAGGCGACGTCGGTGGAGCCCGCGGTGATGGTCTCGGTGGTACCGCGCTGGGCCGCGCGGCGCAGGCCACGCTCCGACGACGGCTTCATCTCCTCGACCGGCGCCGCCGGCAGGCGACGGCGGACGATCGGCTCGTTGCGGCCGCGTCCGCGGCCGCTGCGACCGCGTCCGCGACCGCGGTTGGGCGCCGGCGGCAGCGGACGTCCACCGCCCGGCCCGCGGCCCATGCCCGGCCCACGACCGCCGCCCGGCCCGCGAACACCGCCCGGCCCGCGAACACCTGGGCCACTCGGTCCGCGACCGCTGTCCGCGGTGCGTCCCGCGCCCGCGCCGGCGCTGCGACCGGCGGTGCTGCCCGGTGCCGGTGTCGGTGCGCGCTCGATCAGGCGCGCCTTGTACTTCGAGCTCAGCGGACGCTTGGTCGGGCCCGTGGCCTTGTCGTCGGTCTTGGCCTCACCGGCCTTGGTCGACGCCGCGGCCCCGCTCTTCGCATCACCGGCCTTCGCAGCGGCTGCGGTGCCGGTCGCCGCGGCGGGCTGCACGACCTTGGCGACGTCCCGCGTCGCGCCCGCGCTGGCGCGCTGGCCACGGGCATCGGTCGACGCAGCAGCGGCGGGCGCCGCGGTCGCAGACGGTTCGGCCGTGGTGGGCTTCGCTTGCGGCTCGGCCTTCGGCGCCGTGGCGGCAGGCGCGGGCGCGCCAGTCTCGGCCGCCGACTTCGCGTCGTCGGCCGCTGCCGGCGCGGCCGCAGTGGCCTTCTCGGTCGTCTCGGCCGGCGGGCTGGCCGCCGGGGCGTCGGACGCCGCGGGCGCATCGGTCGCATCCGCGGTGGCAACCGGCGCGGTCACCGCGTCATCGGGTGCGGTGACCGGCGCCGCGTCCGGCGCGGCCGCATCGACCGCCGGGCCGACGGCGGCCTCAGCGGCCTCCTCGCCGTCCCTCGGACGATCCGCCTCGAGATCCGGCAGGGTTGGAATGCTGTCGTCGACGCGCTGGATCATCGATCGGCCGCGCGTGCGCAGACCGCTCGTCGGCTTGCGCCGCAGCGCGGGCTGCTTCGCCGCAGGACGCCGCTTGGCGTCGTCGCGCAGAATGACCTCGCGCGGCTGCTGAGGCAGGCGCTTGCCCTCGACGATGGCCTTGATCACATCGGTGTCGAGCTGCGTGTCCGCGCTGTCCACGCGCACGCCGATCGACTTCAATTTGAAGATGAGATCTTTGTTCGGAATGCCCATCATCCGAGCTAGATCTTGTACGCGAATGTTCCCCATCGTCTTGTGCAAGCCTCCCTTGCCTTACTTCTCACCGAGCCGTTCGTTTCGCTGTGGCGCCGTCTGCTGTCGTGGCGCCGCCTGCTGTCGTGCTTCGTCTGCCGCGGTCCGGATCAGGATGCGTCCTGCGGCGCGTCGGCGTTGGGTTCTTGGCCATCGGTGTGCTCGGCAGAGGCATCTCCGCGGGCCTGCTCGCTTTCCTTGAGCGCCGCGCTGAGCGCGGCCATGAATTCGTCGTCGTCCATCGCCGGCTTCGAAGCCTCCTCCGACAGACGCAGTTTGGGATCGTCGAGGGCTTCGGCGGCAGCGGCTTCGGCCTGCTTGTCGGCCTGTTCGGCTGCCCAGGCGACCAGCGCATCGGCGCTGGCGCCGTCGACCTCGTCGATTTCGATGAGCGAGTCGCGCTCGGCGCCGAGCAACACCTCCCAGGTGATGTAGCCGGCGGCCTGCAGCGCAGCGGCCGTCTCCTCGTCGACCGGTGCCTGTGACCAGTCGATGTGGATGGCGTCGCCGGCCGCCTCGGCGCCGTCTGCTTCCGCCAGGGCGGTCGACAGCATGCGCGCGAGCGCGTCGGCGACCTCGTCCTTGACGTCGCTCTCGCTCTTGATGTCGATCTTACAGTTGATCAGCTCCGCCGCAAGGCGAACGTTCTGGCCGCGCTTGCCGATCGCCAGCGACAGCTGCTCGTCCTCGACGATCACGTCGAGATGCGGCACGATGCTGTGGTGCGTGACCGAGACGCGGGTGATCTTGGCCGGCGCGAGCGCGCTCTGGGCGAAGGTCACCAGGTCGTCGCTGTGCTCGATGATGTCGATCTTCTCACCGCGCAGCTCGCGGATGATCGACTGCACGCGCGAACCCTTCATGCCGACGCAGGCGCCGACCGGATCGACGTCGCGCTCGCGGCTGAAGACCGCGACCTTGGCGCGCTCGCCGGGGGCACGCACGGCGTTCTTGATCACCACGGTGCCGTCGTAGATCTCGGGCACCTCCATCTCGAAGAGCTTGACCAGCAGGCGCGGATCGGTGCGCGAGAGGATGACCTGGGGTCCCTTCGGCTGGGTGTGGACGTCGACGATCACCGCGCGAATGCGCTCGCCCTGGCTGTAGCGCTCGTGGCGCGATTGCTCGCTGCGCGGCACGGCCGCCTCGGTGCCGCCGAGATCGACGATGATGTCGCCGCGCTCGAAGCGCTTGACCGTGCCGTTGATGATCTCGCCGACGCGCTCGATGTACTCGTTGTAGACCTTCTCGCGCTCGGCCTCGCGGATGCGCTGGTAGAGCACCTGCTTGGCCGACTGCGCGGCGATGCGGCCGAGGCCCTCGGTGGGGATCGGCAGCAGGATCTCGTCGCCGACGACCGCGTCTTCCTTCTGCTCGCGGGCCTCGTCGAGCGACCACTCGGCGTGGGGATCCTGCACCTGATCGACGACCTGCTTGACGATCCAAGCCTGGAAACCGCCGTTCTCACGGTCGAGCTGGGCGCGCACGGGTTCCTTGATCCGATGCTGCTTCTTGGCGGCGGACGCCATCGCGTCTTCCAGCGCCTCGATCCAGCGGTCGAATTCGATGTTCTTCTCGTGCGCGACCTGTTGCAGGACCTGCATCAGATTGATGTCGTTCGCTTGGGCCTGGGGCATGTGACTGTCGTTCCTATGACTGAGTAGACGGCGCGGAGGCGGTATATCGAATGCGGTGCGGCGGTCGACGGGACGTCGGCGGCGAGGCGGACGTCAGGGTTCGACGGACTGCGGCGACCGAAGATTCGACCAGTCGACTTCGATCCGGGTTTGTTCGACGGCCTCGAGCGGTAGCACGATCGGCGCGGCGCCGTCGCTGGGCTCGAGGATGATCCGATCGGCCGTACCGTCGGCGGTTCCGTCGTGAAAATGCGAGAGCCGGGCGACCAGCGTGCGCTTGCTGCCCTGCTGCGGATCGCGGAAGGTGATGCGCACCTGCTCGCCGCAGAAGCGCGCGTAGTCGTCGCGGCTGTAGAACAGGCGATCGATGCCCGGCGACGTCACCTCGAGGGTGTAGCGCTTCTTGCCGAACTCGTGCGCGTCGAGCAGCGGCGACAGCTGGCGCGAGACGGACGTGCAGTGATCGATGGTCACGCCGCCGTCATCGCGATCGAGCACGATCTGCAGCGTGCTGCCCTGGAAACCGACGTGCAGCAGCGCGCAGCCGACGTCGTCGGCGATTGCGGCGATCTCGGCGCGGAGATCGGCGCTCAGGCGGGCTGGGGTCGAGGGCGCGTGGGGTGTGGACATGAATACGTTTTCGGCTTTCGAGCGGCGTAGGCACCGACGGCGCTGCAATGACTGGACGTCGGACGACGATGTGGCGTCGGCAAACGACCGTCGAGAAATGGCTATCTTGTGAACGAGGATCGGTGCGAGTCGGCTGTCGGTTCTTGCAGCCACGAAAAAGGGCGGGTTCGCGACCCACCCTGACTCTGGCGAAATCTAGCCAAGCGAGTATACAGACCCGCCCAAGCAGGTGCAAGCGAGGGAACCGGCCGGCGCCTTTCGCAAACGTGCCAAAATGACGCGCTGCAGGTCCGCCGATCGGCGGCGCACCGATCGAACGGTACGCTCCGGGCGAATGCGCAGCTGGCAGCGCGTTTGCATGATGACTGACGGTAACCGCGCCGCCCGCGGCTCGGACCGAGAACGCCATCATCGGCTGGATCGGAAAAGCCCGCGCGCGCGAAACGATACAGTGGGCTGCGTCGCCCCGAACCCTTCACCCCATCTTCCAGAGCCAACCCTTCGATGGAGACTTCCCCCGTGACCGAGACCTCTACCCCGGCGTCCATGGGACGCGGCCGTCAGGCGCTCACCTTTCTTTTGATCTTCGGTGCCGTGGTGTTCGGCATGGTCCTCGCCGGCGGGATGCAGTGGACGCCGGTCGGCTGGGCGCAGGATGATCCGGGACCGGTCACGGTCGACGCGCGCGCGGGCGGCATCGGACTGCCGAGCTTCGCCGATCTGGCCGAGGCGGTCTCGCCGGCGGTGGTGTCGGTCGAGGTCAGCAGCATCGAGACCGTGCCGCGCGGACGCGGTCGCGGCGTCGATCCGTTCGAATTCTTCTTCGGTCCGCGCCGCGAGCGGCAGAACCCCGACTCAGAGGGTGACGCGCCGCGCACCCGCCGCCGCAGCGAGTCTTCGGGCAGCGGCTTCGTGATCAGCGCCGACGGCCTGATCGTCACCAACCACCACGTGATCGACGACGCCGACCGGGTCAACGTCCGGCTCGGCGGCAAGATCTACGAGGCCGAGGTGCGCGGCGACGATCCGGCAACCGACATCGCGCTGCTGAAGATCGAGCCCGACGCGCCGCTGACCTACCTCGAGCTGGGCGACAGCGAGAAGCTGCGCGTCGGCGAATGGATCATGGTCATCGGCTCGCCGCTGCAGCTCGGCCAATCGGTGTCGGTGGGCGTGGTCAGCGCCAAGGGCCGGGCGATCAACATCACGCCCGATCGTTCGCTCGAGAACTTCATCCAGACCGACGCCGCGATCAACCTTGGCAACTCGGGCGGTCCGCTGCTCGATCTCGCCGGCCGCGTGGTCGGCATCGCCACGGCGATGAACTTCGGTGCCGAGAACATCGGCTTCGCTGTGCCGGTCGAGACGCTGGAGCGCATCCTGCCCCAGCTGCGCGACGAGGGCACGGTCCGCCGCGGCTATCTCGGCGTCAGCATCCGCGACGTCGACGAGCGCCTGGCGCAGGCGTTCGACCTGCCGTCGGCCGAGGGCGTGCTGGCGGTCGAGGTCGTGCCGAGCGGCCCGGGCGACGACGCCGGCATCGAGCACGGCGACGTCATCCTCTCGCTCGACGGCGAAACGGTCGAGGACACCCGCGGCCTGATCGACCGCGTGTCGAGCATGCAGCCCGGCGACAAGGTCGAGGTCGAGCTGATGCGCAACGGTGAGCGCATGCAGCGCACGGTCACCCTCGGCGAGCGCACCCTCCAGGGCGAGGTGCCGCGCGAGGCCGAGCAGCAGGAGGAAGGCCGCAGCTCGATCGAGTGGCTCGGCATCGAGGTCCAGGACCTCAGCGAACAGGTGCGCGGCGGACTCGGCATCCCGCCGGAGATCACCGGCGTCTGGGTGCGCGAGGTGCAGCCCGAGAGCCCGCTCTACGAGGAGCGCGTCGGCCGCAACGACATCATCGTCGAGATCAACGGCCAGCCGGTGACCGACGTGGCGCGCTTCGAAGCGCTGGTCGACAACGTCGAATCGGGCGGCTTCCTGCGTCTCTACGTCCGGCGCTACAGCCCGGCCGGCGACGAGTCGGTCGGCTTCTTCGCCATCGTCGCCGTCCCCTGACCCGTCTGATCGTTCGACCCGGCCACCGCGCGCGGCTCGCTGCTGCGCGCGGGGGCGCTGCTGTTTGGCGACCGTGCCGATGGCCGCCGCGCCGCAGCCCCTCGTGCGGATCGTCGACG
>JBCCOR010000312.1:0-6020 GCA_039025295.1 Acidobacteriota bacterium | reverse complement strand
CGCGAGAGCCAGGACGGCTACGCCCGCTCGTCCTACGAGCGCGCCCAGGGCGCGCAGGCGAGCGGGCGCATGGCGCAGGAGATCGTGCCGGTGTCGGTGCCGCAGCGCAAAGGCGATCCGCGGGTGGTCGACACCGACGAAGAACCCGGGCGCGCCAACTTCGAGAAGTTTCCCAAGCTGCGGCCGGCGTTCCAGAAAGACGGCACGGTCACGCCGGCCAACGCGTCGACGATCAACGACGGCGCCGCCGCGCTGGTGCTGACCACGGCCGATCACGCGTTCGAGATCGGCGCCGCGCCGCGCGCGCGCCTGATCGCCCAGGCCAGCTTCGCCCAGGCGCCCGACTGGTTCACAACCGCGCCGGTGGGCGCGGTGCGCAGCGCGCTCGAGCGCGCCGACCTGACGGTCGACGACATCGATCTCTTCGAGATCAACGAGGCGTTCTCGGTGGTCGCGCTGGCCTGCGCCCAGGAGCTCGGCATCGATCGCGACAAACTCAACGTCGACGGCGGCGCCGTCGCCCTCGGCCATCCGATCGGCGCCTCCGGCGCGCGCATTCTCGTGACCCTGCTGCACGCCCTCGAGGCGCGCGATCTGCGCCGCGGCTGCGCCGCGATCTGCCTCGGCGGCGGCGAGGCCACCGCGGTCATCATCGAACGCGAGCCGTCGTCGGCCATCTGATCTTCGCTGCGCTCGCGCATCGTTCCCGAAGGAGACCTCCCCGTGCTGCCCGCTCCGCGCCGACGGCCGCTCGCGCCGTTCGTCCTGCTGCTGCTCTCGACGCTCGTCCTGGCGACGGCTGCCATCCACGCCCAGGCGCCGCCGTCGCCGCCGACCGTCGACGCCGCGGCGGACGCTGACGCCACCGACGCGTCCGCCGAGGCCGCGCCGCCCGACGATCGCATCGTCTTCCGCGTGCGCATCGACGACGCCCAGGGCGGCGGTCAGGCCGAGGGACGCGCGGGTGAATTCGACTACCGCGAGGGGCAGTACCTGGTGGCGACCGACAACGTCGAGCTGCGCTACCGCGATCTGCGCCTGCGCGCCGACCGCCTCGAGGTCGACATCCCGACCCAGCAGGTGATCGCCGAGGGCAACGTGGTGCTCGACGAGGGCCCGCAGCGGCTGTCGGGCGATCTGCTCGACTACGATCTCGAAAAGCGCACCGGCCGGGTGGTCAACGCCCGCGCCACGATCGGCGCCGACTACTTCTTCTCGGGCCGCGTGGTCGAGAAGCTCGGCGACGCCGACTACCGCGTCGAGGACGGCACGTTCACCTCCTGCGATCCCGAGTCGCCGGCGTGGCGCATCCAGCTCGGCAGCGCCGACGTCACGCTCGAGGGCTACGCCCGCATCCGCAACGCGCGCATGCGCTTCGGCAACGTGCCGGTGTTCTACCTGCCCTATCTGCTGTGGCCGGCCAAGACCACGCGCACCTCGGGCCTCCTGATCCCCAAACCGGGCTACTCGAGCCGGCGCGGCGCGCATCTCGGCATGGCTTACTACCAGACCCTCGGCCGCAGCGCCGACGCCACCTTCTACGCCGATCTCTACAGCGAGGAGTACTTCGGCGGCGGCGTCGAAGTCCGCTACCGGCCGTCGGAGAACACCGTCGGCCAGATCGAGGGCTACTACATCAGCGAGCCCGACGACGTCGACATCGACGAGTTCAACGTGCCGTTCGATCCCAGCCGCGAGCCGGGCGATCCGCGCTGGAAGCTCGAGTGGCAGCACGTCACCGAGAACCTGTGGAACCACTTCCGCGGCGTCATCGACTACCGCGACTACTCCGATCTCGACTTCCAGCGCGACTATGAGCGCGACGCGAGCAACCAGACGCGCGCGTTCGTCTACTCGAACGCCTATCTCTCGGGCAACATCGGCCAGCACTCGCTCAACCTGCTGGTCGACCAGCGCGAGCGCGTGCTGCGCGGCGACGCCCGCGACATCCGCCGCCAGCTGCCGGAGTTCGAATACCGGCTGCGGCCGACACGCATCGGCAACACGCCGATCTACGCCGAGGTCGACACCAGCCTGCACGCCTTCCGGGTCGAGGTCGGCGAGGAGACCGCCGACTGGCAGCGCGCCGACATCGCGCCCAACATCTCGGTGCCGCTCTCGACCCTGCCCTGGCTGAGCGTCAAGGTCGATCTCGGCGGCCGCTTCACCTACTACAGCGACAGCTTCACGTCCGGCACGACCGAGCTCGGCGGCAACACCCTCGAGCGCAGCCTCGGCGCCGCGGGCGTCGAGATCGTCGGCCCGAGCTTCTCGCGCATCTTCGATCTCAACGGCTCGCGCTTCAGCAAGCTCAAGCACCTGGTCGAGCCGCGCATCGAATACGCCTACATCAGCGACTTCGACGAGCAGGACGAGATCCCGACCTTCGACGAGATCGACCGCTTCCTGCCGGTCAACGGCCTGCTCTTCACGCTGACCCAGCGCTTCATCGCCAAGCCGCGGCCGAAGGCGCCGGAGAAAGACGACGCGGCCAGCACCGACGCGGACGACGCCGAGGCGGGTGAGGACGCCGAAGGCGAAGCGGCAGCCGCCGAAGCGGCGCTCGACGAAGGCGCGTTCGAGATCGGCTCGTTCTCGATCTCGCAGGGCTACAGCCTCGACGACGAGCTCCCCGGCCAGCGCTCGCGCGACGGCGACCTGACCACCGACGAAGGCCCGATCAACCTGCAGCTGCGGATCAACCCGAGCCGCGCGGTCAGCGTCAAGGCCGACGCGCGGTACAACACGCTCTTCAACGAGTTCGAGCAGTACAGCCTCTCCGGCGGCGTCGGCCTCGGCAAGTACAACGGCATCGGCTTCTCGTACCTGACCCGGCTCAACGCCGAGTCGATGAACCGCAGCAGCGAGCAGGCGCGGCTCTCGACCCAGATCGGTCTGGTGCCGGGCAAGCTCGAGCTGACCACCGAGATGAGCTACGACCTGCGCGCCTCGGAGCTGCTGCAGCAGCGCTACTTCCTGACCTGGAAGGGCTCCTGCTACACCGTGCAGCTCGAGTACCGCGCCTCGCGCCTCGGCGCCGGCGACGATCAGGAAACCGACCGCGACTTCCGCTTTTCCCTCAGCCTGAAAAACGTCGGGACCTTCCTCGACCTGACCGGGAGCGCCAACTAGCCGGCGTGAACATCGAGCCGCGCGGCGCCCCCAAGCGCCTCCGCCACGTCCGTGCGGCTCACGGAGACCATGCGATGAAAGGCTTGATCCTGTCGGGCGGCAAAGGCACACGCCTGCGCCCGCTGACCTACACCTCGGCCAAGCAGCTCGTGCCGGTGGCGAACAAACCGGTGCTCTACTACGGCATCGAGTCGATGGTCGACGCCGGCATCACCGACATCGGCATCATCGTCGGTGAGACCAAGGACGAGATCCGCGCCGCGGTCGGCGACGGCAGCGCGTTCGGCGCGCAGGTGACCTACATCGAGCAGGACGCGCCGCGCGGCCTGGCGCACGCGGTGATGATCGCCCAGGACTTCATGGGCGACGAGCCGTTCGTGATGTACCTCGGCGACAACCTGATCGCCGGTGGCATCCGCGATCTGGTCGAGCACTATCAGGGGCTCGACGCCGAGGCGATGATCCTGCTCGCCGAGGTGCCCAATCCGCAGCAGTTCGGCGTCGCGCAGCTCGACGAGAGCGGCAGCCGAGTGATCCAGCTCGACGAGAAGCCGCCGGAGCCGAAGAGCAACCTCGCGCTGGTCGGCGTCTATCTCTTCGACGCGACGATCTTCGAGTCGGTCCACCGCATCGAGCCGTCGGCGCGCGGCGAGCTCGAGATCACCGACGCGATCCAGGACCTGATCGAGCGCGGCAAGCGCGTGCATCCGCACAAGGTGCGCGGCTGGTGGAAGGACACCGGCAAGCTCGCCGACATGCTCGAGGCCAACCGCATCGTGCTCGAATCGCTCGATCTGCGGCGGGGCGGCGTCGATTCCCACGGCGAGCCGGTGCGCGCGGGCGCCTTCGCCGGCGGCGGCATCGAGGGCCGCGTGCAGCTGGGCGACAACGTCGTGCTGCGCAACGCGCAGATCCGCGGACCGGCGGTGATCGGCGACAACGTCGTGCTCGAAGACGTCTTCATCGGCCCGTACACCTCGATCGGCGACGGCTGCACGCTGCGCCACTGCGAGATCGAGAATTCGATTCTGCTCGCCAACGCCGAGATCCTCGACATCGACCGCCGCATCGACGGCTCGCTGATCGGCCGCAACGTACGCATCACCAAGACCAAGCTCAAGCCGCAGGCCTATCGCTTCATGCTCGGCGACAACTCCGAGGTGGGTATCACCTGATGGCGGATGCGGCGCAGCAGCGCCTGCTGGTCTTCGGCGGCACGGGCATGCTCGGTCGCGCGGTCGCCGCCGAGGGACGTCGACGCGGTCTCGCCGTGCTCGCCCTCGGCCGCGGCCAGGCCGACGTCCGCGATCGCGACGCGCTGGTCGGCTGGGCGCGCGACTTCCGACCGACCTGCGTCGTCAACTGCGCGGCGTTCACGCAGGTCGATACCTGCGAGACCGAAACCGAGACCGCGCACGCGATCAACGCCGACGCCGTGGCGCACGTGGTCGCCGCCGCCGACGCGGTCGAGGCGCGCCTGCTGCACGTTTCGACCGACTACGTCTTCGACGGCCGCGGTCCCGACGGCCGCAGCGGCCATCGCCACGATCGCGCGGCCGGCTACGTCGAGGACGCCGCGACCGCGCCGGCCTCGGCCTACGGCCGCTCGAAGCTCGGCGGCGAGGCGCACGCGCGCGCCTATCCGCGCGGCTTGACGGTGCGCACCAGCTGGCTCTTCGGTCCGAACGGCCCCAACTTCGTGGCGACCATGCGCCGCCTGATGCGCGAGGGCCGCGTGCCCCTGCGCGTCGTCGACGACCAGGTCGGCCGCCCGACCTACACGCCGTACCTGGCGCGCGCGCTGTGGGACCTGGCGTCCCGGCCCGAGATCGTCGACGTGATCCACTACGGCAACCGGCCGGTGGCCTCGTGGTGCGAGTTCACCCGCGAGATCGCCGCCATCGTGCGGCCCGCGACCGAGGTCGTGCCGGTTGCCACCAGCGCATTCCCGCGCCCCGCGCCGCGCCCAGCGTACTCGGCGCTGGCGGTCGACCGCATCGAACATGCGCTCGGTCGCCGGGTCGAGACCTGGCAGGCCGGCCTGCTCGACTACCTGACGTCGACCGACTGATATCGTCCCGAGCGCCCGGCCGCGCGCGCACCCGCGCACATCCGCCGCGCCGCTTCACCTTCCCCACGCGCCACCGCTACTTTGGAGATCGATCCCACCATGCGCGCCCTGATCACCGGCATCACCGGTTTTGCTGGCTCTCACCTCGCCGAATACCTGCTCGAGCATCAGCCCGACGTCGCCGTCTACGGCACGCGGCGCTGGCGTTCACCGATGGACAACATCGCCCACATCGCCGATCGCGTCGAGCTGATCGAATGCGATCTGAACGACTTCCACTCGGTCTACAGCCTGCTCGACCGCGTCCGGCCCGACTACATCTTCCATCTCGCCGCCCAGAGCTTCGTGCCGACCAGCTGGAACAGCCCGGCCGAGACGCTGAGCCACAACATCCTCGGCCAGACCCATCTCTTCGAGGCCGTGCGCATGCTCGGCATCGATCCGGCCATCCAGATCGCCTGCTCGAGCGAGGAGTACGGCCTGGTCAAGCCCGAGGAAACGCCGATCAAGGAAACCAATCCGCTGCGTCCGCTCTCGCCCTACGCGGTGTCGAAGATGGGCCAGGACTTCCTCGGCTATCAGTACTTCCAGAGCTACGGCATCAAGGCGATCCGCACCCGCGGCTTCAACCACACCGGTCCGCGCCGCGGCGAGGTCTTCGTGACCTCGAACTTCGCCAAGCAGCTCGCCCTGATCAAGGCCGGCAAGCGTGAGCCGGTGCTGCGCGTCGGCAACCTCGACGCCATCCGCGACTTCACCGACGTGCGCGACATGGTGCGCGCCTACTGGCTGGCGGTGACCAAGGCCAAGCCGGGCG
>JBCCOR010000311.1:0-6023 GCA_039025295.1 Acidobacteriota bacterium | reverse complement strand
GGCAGCGCCAGCAGGGCGTCGAAGGCTACTACGATCTCGAGATCGCCCGCCATCTCGCCCGCGGCGACGGCCTGACCTTCGACGGCCGGCATCCGACCAGCGGCTTCCAACCGCTGTGGGTGCTGCTGCTGGCCGCGCTCTACGCGCCGCTCGAGCTGCTGACGGCGTCGACGCCTGCGATGCGCCTCGTCGTTGCGCTCTTGGCCCAAACGCTGTGCGTCGCCGCGGCCCTGGCTGCGCTGGTTCGACTGTTGCGGCGGCCGATCGCGCGCGGCGGCGCGGATGCGTCGCCGTGGATGGCGGCCGTCGCGGTCGCCGTCTGGCTGGCGATCGAGTCGGTCTACGCGATGGGCGTGAGCGGCCTCGAGTACGCCCTGCAGACGCTGATCCTCGCGTTGCTGCTCGCGCGCGCTGCGCGGCCCGACGATCCGCTCGACGGCGCGCGCCTGCGCGCGCTCGGCTGGCTCGGCGCGCTCGCGACCCTGACCCGCTTCGACAACGCGCTGCTGATCGCGCTCGTCGGCGCGCACGCGGCGTGGACGGCCGGCCGGCGCGCTGCCGACAGCGGTGCGCGCGTTGGCGCGGTGTCGCGCGCGCTGCTCACGATCGGGCTGCCGTCGCTGCTGGCGCTCGCGGGCTGGTCGCTCGTCCTGTGGCAGACGACCGGCGCGCCGCTGCCGACGAGCGGCACGGTCAAGATGGCGTGGTCGGCGTCGCGGCTGGCCGCCGATCCGCACGTCGCGGACGGCTGGCTCGTCGCCAAGCTGCATCACGCGGCGCAGCTGCTCGGCGCGTGGCCGTGGCCCTACCGGCTCGGCTGGTGGACCGGGCTCGTCGGTGGCGTCGCGCTCGCGATCGCGTGGCGCGATCGTCCGCTCGGCCGCGCGCTCGTGCCGTTCGCCGGCTTTGCGATCGCCCAAACCCTCGCGTACCTGATCGTCTTCCACGGCGGCTATGCCTTCGTGCCCTGGTACTACCCGCTGATGCCGCTGCTCGCCGCGCTCGCGGTGACGGCGGCGTTGGCCGCGGTTGTCGAGCGTGTGCGGGACCGCCGCATCGGGCGCGCGCTGGCGGCGCTGCTCGTCGTCGCGCTCGCGCTCTATGCGCTGCGGGCGCACGCCCTGCGCGGCGCGCGCGCCGTGGCCTTTGCCGCGCAGGAGCCGCTGCGCGCCGCCGCCGCGTGGACCGCCGCCGTCGGTGCGCCGTCGCTCGCCGACGGCGAGGCGATCGGCGCCTGGAACGCGGGCCTGATCGCCTATCTCAATCCGCACGCGGCGACGCGGCCGGTGATCAACCTCGACGGCCTGGTCAACGCGCCCGACTTCCACGCCGACCACCGCGCCGCGCCGTGCGCCTACCTCGCGCGCGCCAACATCCGGCTGCTGGTCGACGTCGGCTGGCCCGCGACCGACGATCCCGCGGGTCCGTTCGCGCCCTACGGCGCCGATCTGCGCGCCTGCGCCGACCGGCTGGTGCCGGCGTGGACCGGACCGGCGGATCCGCGCCAGGCGGGGCGTCGTGCGGTGGCCTATCGCGTGCGTCCGCGCGCGGCCGAGGTCGCGCCGTGAATGCGCCCGCGCGCGGCGACGTGCGCTGGGGCCGCGCGCTGCTCCTCGCCAGTCTGGTGCCGCCGCTGCTGCTGGCGCACGCGCTCGTCCTGCGCCGCGCCGACGGCGCGCTCATCGCGCTGCTGCTCGTCTGGTGGGCGATCGCGTGCGCTGCGATCGCGCGGCGGACGGCGCGCTGGCCGCGCCTGGTCGGGCCGATGCTCGCCCTCGCCGCCCTCCATCTCTTCGCGCTCACGCCCGAACTGGCGCTGCGGCTGGTCGACTTCCGCCACGAATCCGGCGTGCGCTTCGGCTATCCGAGCCCGGCCGCGTTCGCCACCTACGTGCCGCATCCGACGCGCTTCTGGGCGCTGCCGGCGACCCGGCCCGGCGTCAACGAACTCGGCCTGCCGGGGCCGGCGCTGCCGGCAAACGACGGACGCGATCCGTCGGTCGTGCGCCTGGCGATCTACGGCGATTCGGTCGCCGCGCGTGCGCTCGGCCAGATCGACTACGGCACGCTGGCGGCGGGGATGCTGCAGCGGCGGCGCGCGGACGATCCGCGGCCGGTCGAGATCTGGACCCTGGCGCTGCCGGGCTACGCGACGTCGCAGGGGCGCGCGCTGGTCGACGAAACGGCGATGCGGCTGGCGCCCGACGTCGCCTTCGTCCACTTCGGCTGGAACGATCACTGGCGCGCGCGCGGCGCGGTCGACGCGGACCAGGCGCCGATGCGCGACGACACGCCGGCGCGGCTGGCGCGCGCGCTGCTGCGCCGGGTGCGCGTCGCCCAGGCCAGCGCGTGGCTGCTCGGTCGGCTGCGCGGCGGCGAGACGGCGCCGCAGCCCGGCGATCCGCCGCGCGTGCCGCTGATCGACTACCGGCGCAACCTGCGCGCGATGAGCGATGCGCTCGAGGCCGCCGGCGCGCGCGTCGTGCTGATGACCGCGCCCTCGGCGCACGCGCGCATCGGCGTGCCCGATTACCTGATCGAATTCGGCTTCGCCGCGTCGGCCGACGAGGTGCTCGCGCGCCACCGGCAATACAACGACGCCGTTCGCGCCCTGGTCGCCGAGGTGAACGGCGACCGCGCGAACGGCGTGACGGGCGTGAACGAGGCCGGCGATCGTCGCCGGCCGTGGGTGCTGCTCGACGTCGCCGCGCGCTGGCGCGACGCGCCGGATCTGGCGCAGCGCTTCACCCGCGACGGCATTCATCTGCGCCCGCGCGGGCAGGCGCAGATCGCGGCCGAGGTCGCGGCGGCTGCGGCTTCGCTGCTCGACGCGCGCGCCGCCGCGGACGCCGGAACGTCGGATTCAGCGCTTTCCGCAGAGGCGCTGTCCTCAGCGCTTTCCACCGAGGAAGTTGCCGAGTAGCTTGCCGCCCATCTGGGCGAGATCGTCGACCACCGAGCCGTCGCCGTCCTGGTCGAGGAAGCCGGCGAGCATGCCCATGGCCGCGTTCGGCGCGGCCTGACGAGCCTGGTTCGCTTCGCCGGTCAGGAGCGCGCCGAGCTGATCGGCGCCGACGCCCGCGGCGGTCTTCTGGCGGCCGATGGCGCCCATCACCATCGGCGCGAGCATCGACATCAGCTGGCCGGCCTGGCCGCCGTTCAGGCCGCTGACCTGGGCCAGGCCCTGCTCGACCGCACCCTGCTGACCGCCCAGAACGTGGCGCAGGATGCCTGCGCCTGCGCCGCCTCCGTCGCCACCCTGGCCGACGAACCCGGCGACGTCGTCGAGGATCGAGCCATCGTGGTCGCGATCGAGCGCGCTGAGCAGCGACTGGGCGCCCTGCTGGCTGCCGGCGTTCTTGGCCATGGCGCCGAGCAGCATCGGCACCGCACCCTGAATGGCGGTGCGGGTGGCCTGGGAATCGGCGCCGATCTGGCTGCCGAGCTGCTGGACGGCGTCGTCGCCGAGCGACTGCATGAGCATGTTGACGATGGACATCGGTGGATCTCCTCCTTGGATGGCTGTGCAAAGTGACGTCGGGATCGACGCGTGGGGATGCGCCCGCATGCTACCGTACGCCGCCATGGATGTGGCTGCCGATCCAACCGCACAGCGCGCGTCAGCGAGGCCGGTGAAGACGCTGCGGATCGGCGTGGTGACGCCGGCGATCCGGGCCGAGGACGAAGCGTTCTGCATCCCCGCGATCGACAACCTGATCGCCGGTCTCGCCGCGCGCGGCCACGCGGTCACGGTGGTCACCCTGCGCCATCCGTCGCACGTGCGGCCGTACCGGCTCGGCGCGGTCACGGTGCACCCGGTCGGCGCCTACTTGGAGCGCGGCCTGCGACGCATACCGCTCTTCGCGCGGGCGATCGCGCGTCTGCGCCGCGCGGGGCCGTTCGACGTGCTGCACGCGCTGTGGGCGCACGAGCCCGGCGCGGTCGCCGCCGCGGCGGCGCTGCGCGCGCGCGGTCGCGGCCGCACGCCGGTCCTGACGTCGATTCTGGGCGGCGAGCTGGAGCGCTTCGACGCGCTCGGCTACGGCGGCCAGCGCACCGCGGCGAGCCGCCTGATGATCGAGCGCGCGCTGGCCGCGGCCGATGCGGTCTCGGTGGGCTCGGCCTGGCTGGCGGCGCGCGTGCGTCGCCAGACCGGCGGCGCGGTGCTGCCGCTCGTGCTGCCGCTCGGCGTCGACGTCGCGCGCTTTGCGCCGTGTGCATCCGACGGCGATCCGTCCGAGAACGCAGCGTCCGCGGCGGACGACGCGCCGACGCTCGACGGCGATCCGGCGCTGCTGCAGGTGGCGTCGCTGATCCCGATCAAAGACCAGGCGACGCTGCTGCGCGCGTTCGAGCGCGTGCATCGTCGGCGTCCCGGCGCGCGACTGCATCTGGTCGGCGCCGACACCGACCTGATTCCCGGTCGCCCGCCGAGCGGCCCGCGGCTGACGGCGCTGGCGCGCGCGCTCGGCGTCGCCGACGCGGTGCGGCTGCACGGCGCGGTCGATCACGCGCGGCTGCCGGCGCTTTACCGCAGCGCCGATCTCTTCGTGCTCAGCTCACGCTTCGAAAGCCAGTGCATGGCCGCGCTCGAGGCGGCGGCGTGCGGTGCGCGGGTGGTCGGCACGGCCGTGGGCGTTCTGCCGGCGCTGGGCGTGCCGACCGCGCGCCCGGGCGACGCCGCCGATCTGGCGCGCGCGATCGACGCCGGCCTGCGCAAGCCGCAGCCCGCGCTCACCGACGCCGTCCGCGCGCGCTTCGCCCTCGACGCCGCGCTCGACCGCGTCGAGCGGATCTACGCGCGGCTCGCGGCGACCTGCTGATCGATCCGCGCTAGGCCGCGTCGCGCGCGTCGTCGGCCGCCGGGTCGTCGCCGTCGTCCTCGTCGTCGTCCGCGGCGCGCTCGGCGACGAACGTGCCGTTGGGCTGGATGAACACCATGCGCGTCGCCGGCCCCTCGTCGTCGTCCGACTCGAAGCGCACGCGGTAGTCGGGCAGGTCCTGGATTTGGAAGAGCGAGCCTTCCGCGGTGCGCTCGAGGGCCTCGAGCACGTAGGTCGGCTGGCCCGGGAGATGCACCAGCAGGCGCTTGCCGCGCAGCGTGACCTTGGCGCGCTGCGGCGGCAGATCGTAGGTGCCGAGGAAGCGCGCCAGCGTCTCCGGATCCTCGAGCGCCGCCGGCGCGCGACGTGCGAAGACGATCGGCTCGCCGAGCTGCGGCTCCATCGAGACGGCGATCGCCTCGACGCGCCCGGCCGCGTCGGTGCGGAAGTGCAGCTTCATGCCCTCGACGTCGCCCTCGCCCACGCGGAAGGTCTCGAAATGCCAGTGCTCGAGCGGGCCGTCGAAGGCGTTGTGGCGGAAGTGGAGCGTGCCCGGATCCTGTGCCTTCTTGCGTCCGCGCTTGCGCTTCTTCGCCTCGCCGGGCTGATGGGTGATCTCGACCGCGCCGTAGGCCGGATGCGCATAGGTGCCGACGTAGGCCGCGAGCGGATGGGCCGGGCGGGTGTCGGCGACCCGCGCCGCGTCCTCGCTGGTCTCGGTGTCCTGGCCCTCGGTCAGGCTGTCGATCTGATCGATCAGGCCGGCGTAGCGCGCGGTCCAGTCGATCGGCTCGAGATCGAGCAGGCGGTCGAAGGCGCTCCACATCGCGGTCACGGGCAGCAGCGAGCCGTTGCCGTTGGCCAAGACGGCCACGCCGACGCCCTCGGTGGGCGCGAAGGCCGCCATCGCGGAGAAGCCGTCGATGTTGCCGCCGTGGTGCAGGATCGGCACGCCGCGGTAGACGGTCACCATCCAGCCGAGGGCGTACATCGAGTACGGCGTCTCGGGCTGACGCAGCAGCGCCACCAGGCCGCCCTGCGGCTGGATCACCATCCACGGGCGGTGCAGATCGGCGAGCGTCGCCTCCTCGAGCAGGCGACGGCCCTGCCAGGTGCCGTCGCCGAGATGGAAGCGCACCCAGTCGGCGAGATCGCCGATGTTCATGTTGATCGAGCCGGCCGGTCCGACCGCGTCGATGT
>JBCCOR010000310.1:0-6034 GCA_039025295.1 Acidobacteriota bacterium | reverse complement strand
CCGAGGTCTATCGCCTGCTCACCGACGTGCTGAACCACGAGAACCGCTTCGCGACGGTGCACGTCGCCGTGCAGTTCGGCGCGCGCGGCCAGATCAGCGCGCTCCACATCCAGTCGATCGACGGCCACAAGGACAACCGCTTCTACCGCCCGCCGCTGCGGCGGCTGTGGGATCGCCTGCGTCTCGCCTTCGCCCACGGCCACACGCTGCGCGCGCGCTCGCTGGTCGGCCGCATCATCCGCGACGTCTTCGTACGCACCACGCCGCTGGTCGCGCCGCTGCTTCAGCTGCTCGGCCATCTCGAGGTCTATCTCGGCGCGCGCGCGTTCCGGCGGCGGGCCGAGGCGCGCGGGCGCGCGGTGACGCTGCCGACGATCGCGGTCGACGACGACGCGCCCCTGCAGCTCGACCAGCTGTGGAATCCGCTGCTCCTGCCCGCCGCCCAGGCGCCCGTGCCGTGCACCCTCAGCAGCGACGACGGCCATAGCCTCACGCTGATCACCGGCCCCAACTCGGGCGGCAAGACCCGCCTGCTGCAGGCGATCGGGCTCGCCCAGCTGCTCGGCCAGTCGGGCCTCTACGTCGCCGCGTCGACGGCGCAGCTGCGGCGCGTCCACGGCCTCTTCATCTCGCTGGTTGCGCGCGAGACCGCCGACCAGGCCGAGGGCCGCCTCGGCCGCGAGCTGACCCGCATCCGCGCGCTGCTCGAGGCCGTCGATCCGCCGGCGCTGGTGATCCTCGACGAGCTCTGCTCCGGCACCAATCCGTCGGAGGGCATCGAGGTGTTCGGTCTCGTGCTGCGCATCCTCGAGCGGCTGACGCCGCGCGCGTTCATCACCACGCACTTTCTCGACTACGCCCGTCAGCTCGAGGCGCAGCGGCCGATCGACGCGCTGCGCTTCCTGCAGGTCGAGGTCGACGCCGGCCAGCGGCCGACCTATCGCTTCGTGCCCGGCGTCGCCGCGACCTCGATGGCGGCGGTCATGGCCGAGCGCCTGGGCATGACCTTCGAGCGCCTCGACGCGCTGGCGCGCGCGCGCCAGGACGAAGTCAGCGGTCCTTGAGCACCAGCGCCGGCGAGGTGCGCATCGCCCGCACGCCCGGCACCACGGTCGCGATCAGCGCGACCAGCAAGAAGATCACCGACGCCGCGATGAAGCTCGGCGGATCGATCAGCTGCTCGACGAAGAGGAAGCGCGAGATCGAGCGCGTGAGGAACACCGCGACGACGGTGCCGATCACCAGACCGATCACCACCAGCGCCAGGCCGCCGCGCACGACCAGGTTGAGAATGCTGCCCGGCGTCGCGCCGAGCGCCACCCGCGTCGCGATTTCGCGCTGGCGCTGGCTGACGCCGTAGGCCATCACGCCGTAGATGCCGAGCGAGGTCAGGATCAGCGCCAGCGCGCCGAACAGGCTGAGGAAGACCGCGCCCATGCGCAGGCCCCAGGGCGCGGCCTCGAGCACCTCGCCGATCGTGCGCAGATCGATCGGCGGCAGATCCGACGCCTCGCGCCGCAGCAGCGACTCGACCGGGCCGCGCAGCGCCGCCGGATCGCCCGCGGTGCGCACGTAGAGCACCGCTTCGGTCGGCACGTCCTGGCGCAGCGCGGTGTAGACATAGGGCTGCGGCTGCTCGCCGAGCGATACGTACTTGGCGTCGCGCGCGATGCCGATGATCTCGAACGGCTCCTGACTGCCGCTGAGGCGGATCTGGCTGCCGATCGCGCTCTTGTCGGGCCAGAAGCGCTCCGCCAGGGTGCGGTTGACCACCGCCACCGGGCGCGTGTCGGCACGGTCGGCATCGGTGAACGCCTGGCCTTCGACCTGGATGCCGAACGCCTCGAAGTAGCCCGGCGTGACGCGGTTCGACCCGAGCACCAGCGGATCGCCGCTGTCGTCGAGGCCGACCGGCTGCACGCGCCGCAGGAAGCCGCCGCCGGCGAGCGGACCTTTTTCGGCCAACCCGACGACCTCGACGCCCGCCAGGGCGCCGGCCTCGCGCTCGAGCGTGTCGTAGAGGTTGCGGATGCGGTCGGGCGTGTAGCGCTGCGCGCCCGGATCGACCCCGACCATCAGCAAGCGCTCGGTCTCGAAGCCTGGATCGCGGTTCTCGATCACGCTCAGGCTGCGCAAGAAGAGCCCCGCACCGATCAGCGTGACGGTCGACAGCGCCACCTGCAGCACGACCAGGATCGCGCGCAGCGTCGGCCGGCGGCGTCCGCCGGCGCGCGGCGGCGCCTCTTCCTTGAGCGCTGTGACCATATCGGTGCGCACCGCCTGCAGCGCCGGTACCAGACCGAAGAGCACGCCGGTGACGGTTGCGATCAGCAGGGTGAAGCCAAGAATCCGCCAGTCGAGGCCGATCGCCAGATCGCTCGGGAACGACGGCGGCCGATAGCCCCACAGGAGATTGCGCGTCACCACCGCGAGGGGCAGCGCGACCAGCGCGCCGAGGAAGGCGAGCACCAGGCTCTCGGTCAGCAGCTGGCGGACCAGCCGGCCGCCGCCGACGCCGATCGCCAGGCGGATGGCAAACTCCTTGCGCCGCGACACGGCGCGCGCCAGCAGCAGGTTGGCGACGTTGGCGCAGGCGATCAGCAGGATGAAGCCGACGACCGCGGTCAGCACCTGGCCGCCGCGGACGTAGCCGCCGCGAAAGCGCGGATGGATCGACGACTCGAGCAGCGCGATGGTTTCGAACGTGCGGCCGCGGTTGGTGTCGGGATGGTCGCGCTCGAGATCGGCCGAGAGGCGCGCCAGCGTGGTCTCGATCTGCGCCGGCGAGGCGTTCGGCTGGGCGCGCACGACGACGCTGAGCAGCATCGCCTGGCGCATGCCGAAGCCCTGGGCCATGCGTCCGCTGAGCAGCTCACGCCGCATGCGCATCGGCACCCACAGATCCGGCTCGGCCGCGAAGCGCACGCCGCTGAAGCCCTCGGGCGCGACGCCGGCGATGGTGAACGGCTGGCCGTTGAGCGACACCGACCGACCGATCACGCCCGGATCGCCGCCGAAGCGCTGCTGCCAGTAGGCGTGGCGCAGCACGATCAGCGGCTCGGTGCCGAGCACGTCGCCGCCTTCGCCGTCCAGGCCGCGTCCCTCGGCGATCGGCACGCCCAGCACCGAGAAGTAGTTGGCGGTGACCATCTCCGCCTGCACGCGCTCGGGCTCGCCCTCGGCGATCATGCTGAACGCCGCGATGCGGTAGGCCAGCGCGTCGACGACCGTGTCGTCGCCGCCCTCGACGCGGGTCAGCAGATCCTCGTAGTTGGGATAGCTGACCGGCCACCAACCCGGCACCTTCGGATCCTTGGTGTAGATCGTCCGCAGCGTCGACGGATCCTCCACCGGTACGCCGCGCAGGAACATCGCATCGACGAAGGAGAAGATCGCCGTGTTGACGCCGATACCGAGCGCCAGCGACAGGATCGCGGCGATCGTGAACACGGGTGTGCGGATCAGCGAGCGGAGCGTGAAGCGGAGATCGTGCCAGAGGCGTTCCATGGAGACTCCTGAAGCGGGGCGGCGCAGCGGATGATCGGGGTTCGAAGCGACTCGATTCTATGCGGTCAGGTCGGACGCGGATGCGATAAATCTGCCCGCATAGGAATGCGGCGAAACGCGAGAACGGGGCGGATAAACGCGAAAACGGCGCGGACGGCGCCGGCCGAAGCCCGCACACGATCCGCGCCGCACAAACGGTCGCCCGTCGTCAGATGACCATTTCGGTGCCGTCGAACTTGACCAGGTTCCAGCCTTCGAACGGCTCCGGGTAGTTCGGCTTGGCCTCGCGCAGGATATCGATGGCCAGCTGCTCACCCTGGAGAATCGCCTCGAAGCTGTCGGCGCGCCAGTGCACACCCGAGATGTCGCGACCGTGCGACAGGTTGTGCGCCAGCTTGTTGAGCTCGCCGCCGACGGTCAGCAGCGGACCGTCGGTGCCGGCAACGTACGGCTCGAGCGACAGGCCGTCCTCGGTCGGCTTGCGCGGCGTCGGGAACGGCGTCGCCGGATCGTACCAAGCCTTGAGGATGGTGATGCACGCGCCGGCGCTGATGCCGTGACCCGCCGGGTACGACGGATGCACCGGCGAACCCTGGCGGAACATCTGCGGCAGCAGGTAGGTGCCCGGGCTGCCATTGTCGAGCTCGGCGTTGCGCGCCTCGTTGTAGGCGAAGATGCGATCGAGCAGGTCTTCGCTGCCGTTGAGCATCGCCGTGTCGATCGGGTAATCGGCGCCGTCGGTCATCACGCGCTGCACCAGACCACCGTAGGACTCCGGGCGCAGGAAGCGGTGGACGTTCCACTTGTAGTACCACGTCGGACGCTCCGACTGCGCCGCGCTGGCGATGCGCTCGACCAGATCGGCGAAGCCCATGGTGGCGAAGCCGATATGGACCGGGTTGTCCTTGTACGGGTAGTTGGCGAACAGGCCGCGGCCGCCGAAGCCGAGCACGCGCAGGATGAGCGAAGCGCGGAAGAACGCACTGTAGATCGCGTCCTGACCGGCGATGTGGCCGAGATCGCGACCCGCGTACGGGAAGCGGTTCTCCGGATCGAAGGTGCCCGAGAAGCCCGGGTTGCCGTTCGGCGCGCCGTTCTGGATCTCCAGCCACGACGCCCAGTCGGTCATGAAGTCCTGGCCCGGCAGCGGACGCAGGATCTTCGGCTCCTGCACGAAGATGGCGTCGTAGATGAAGCCGCGGTAGAGGAAGTTCGAGACGATCGGGCCGTCGAGCACGCCCGGCGAATCGATGCGGAAGAGCTCCTGCGGCGTGACCTGGCCGGTGTCGGCGTTGCGCGGGCCGACGTAGTCCGGACGCGCCGAAAGGTCGCGGCAGGCGGCGGCGATGGTCGGATCGGTGCCCCAGGTGACGAACGGAATGTCGCGGGTCAGCGCCATCCAGTAAAGCTCGGCCATCTGCGCGTTGAGCGTGCCGCTGGCGAGCGGCGGCGGTGCCGGCACCGTGGCGACGCGGTTGTCGGGACCGATCGAGTTGTAGCCGAGACCGCCGAGCGGGTTGAGCAGGCGCAGCGCGCGCGTGCCCGGAATCAGGTCGAAGTCTTCGAACTTGCCCGACTCGATCGCATTGGTCATCGCGTCGTAGGCCGCCGGATCGACCTCGCCGGTGGTCTCGTCGTGCGGCAGGCCCTTGTGGAAGTTGCCGATGCGGTTCGGATAGAGGTCCTCGTCACCGTTGCACACGATGTCGTCGACCCGGCGACGGAACTCGTTGCTCGCGGCCTCGAAGCGCAGGCGGAACGACTTCCAGCGACGGCGCTGCGGGCTGAACGGATCGAGCACCTCGGCGGCCTCCGCGCTGTCGACCGCGCCGGGGGCCACGTTGGCACCGATCGCGGTCGCCGCGCCCGCGGCCACACCCAGCCCGCCGAGGAAACCCCGGCGGCTCACGCCGGCCAACGCGTTCTCGTCGTCCTGCACCTGCGGCGCCTGCTCGGCCGCGTCGACGGCCTCCTCGCGAACGTCGGCGACGTGCTCATTCTCGTGCTTCATCGATCAATCTCCTCGTTGGTGAATCCGGGCATGGGACATCGGCATCCATCCGGAGCGGCTTCGATCGCCCGCACCGGACGGGATCAGGTCGCAACAACGCGGCGCTGGGCGATCGTCTGCGGAGGGCGTACACCGGACGGTTGGAAGGCGCGGTGGAATCGGTCCGCAAAGTACCGTGGATGGCTGGGATTTGAACCAGAAAAAGTGTACTTGAGCGCCCGGGCCCTGGCAAGCGCAGCGCAGGGCTTGCGGCCGGTTACGCGTCAGCGCTCGGCGGCATCGAGCGCGCGCCGCAGGCAGCCGGCCAGCGCCTGGACATGAGGCGGCTGGAACATCGACTGCGGATCGCCATAAACGGTCTGAAACGCCGTGCCGCCGCGCGCCCGATCGAGCCATGCGCGCTCGGGATGGGCCGGATCGTCGTCGCCACGATCGGCGGCGCGCACGAAGGTCAGCCGTCCTTCGAAGCTGCCGGGACGGTAGCGCATCATGGCGGCGTGGCGCGTGCGCTCCTGG
>JBCCOR010000309.1:0-6046 GCA_039025295.1 Acidobacteriota bacterium | reverse complement strand
CCGCGCGGCGACGACGGCCCCGCGCCGCTCACTGAGGGGCGGGCGCGGCTGTGGTTTTTGCACCGTCTCGAACCCGATTCGCTGGCCTACAACATCACGCGCACGTTTTGCCTGCGCGGTCCGCTCGAGATCGCTCGACTGCAGGCCGCGCTGACGGCGATCGTCCGTCGCCACGCGGTGCTGCGCAGCGTGTTCGTGCCCGGCCCCGACGGCCGCGGCCAGCAGCGGCCGCGCGCGCCGGCTCGCCGGCTCGCGCTGCCACGCGTCGATCTGCGCGCGCTGGCGCCGTCGCGGCGCGACGCCGTCGCGCGCGAGATCGGCGTGCGCTTCGGGCTGCGGCCTTTCCGCCTCGACGCCGCTGCGCCGCTGCGCACCGCCTTGATCGATCTCGGCGCGCAGGGCGATATGCGCGAGCGTCGGCTGCTCGTCGGCGTGCACCACATCGCGTTCGACGGCGGCTCGCTGCGCTGCTGGGTCGACGAGCTGGCCGCGCTGTACGAAGGCCGCGCGGCCGATCTGCCGATGCTGCCGGTGCAGTTCGCCGACGTGGCGGTCTGGCAGCGCGCGCGCGCCGATGCCGACGCCCTGGCGTCGCGCCTCGCCGCGATTCGCGCGCGCCTGGTCGATGCGCCGTCCACGCTGCGCCTGCCGGCCGATCGGCCCCCGCGCGAAGGCGCGGCGCGGCGCGCGCTGCGCCAGATCGTGCCGCTCGCCCCCGACGCGTCGGCGGCGCTGCGTCGGCTTGCCATCGATCTCGGCGCGACGCCGTTCGTGGTCGGCTTGGCGGCGTGGGCGCTGCTGCTCGGGCGCTTCGGCGACGCGCGCGAGGTGGTGGTCGGCACGCCGGTGTCGGGGCGTACGCGGCGCGAGATGGAGCCGCTGATCGGGTTCTTCGTCAACAACCTCGTGCTGCGCATCGACCTCGGCGACGACGGATCGACGCTCGACTTCCGCGCGCTCGTCCGGCGCGTGCGGGCGGTGGTGCTGACCGCCCAGGCCGACGCCGACGTGCCGTTCGCAGCGCTCGTCGAAGCGCTCGATCCAACCCGTCGTCTGACCGGTGAGACGCCGATTTTCCCGGTCATGTTCGCGCATGAGGCGGCGCGCCGAATGCCCGCGACGCTCGGCGCGGCAGCCCTCGACATGCGCGCGGCACGGCGCGGGCATGCCCGCCTCGATCTCGATCTGACGCTGCAGGAAACCGGTGCGGACGGCTTCGCCCTGGCGCTGATCCACGACCGCAGTCGCTTCGACACGAGCACCGCGCTGCGCCTGCTGCACAGCGTCCGGACGCTGCTCACCGCCGCGGTGACGACGCCGACGCGCGCGTGCGCCACGCTGCCGCTCATCGCGCGGACGGCCGAGCGTCACGCGCTGGTGCACGAATGGTCGGGCCGGTTCGACGATGCGCCGGCGCGGTCCCCTGTGCCGTCGCTGCACGCGGTCGCCGCGTCGCACGCCGCGCATCGTCCGGACGACGCGGCGATCGTGCGCGGTGCGCAGCGCGTGCGCTACGGCGCGCTGATGACGGCCGCGGCGCGCCTCGCGGCGCTGCTGCGTCGGATCGGCGTCGTGCCCGGGGCGCGCGTGGTGCTCGCGCTCGAGCCGAGCGTCGAGGCGCTGGTCGCAATGCTGGCAACGTGGCGCGCGCAGGCGGCGTGGTCGGCGCTCGATCCGGTGCGCGCCGACGGCCTGACGGCTTCGGACTGGCGGATCGACGCGCGCGCCATCACCGACGCGGCGGTCGTTTTGGTGCATCACGCCCGGACCGGGCAGCCCGCGCCGGATCTGCCGCCCGGCACGCGCACGATCGCCCTCGACGGCCTCGATCTGCCCGCGATCGACGGGCTGCAGGCGCCGGGATCCATCGACGCGGCCGCGGCCGGCGCCGCGGCGTGCCGGTTCGCCTCGACCTCGGCGATGGCATCGGCAGAGGCGATCGGAGACGTCGACCACGCGGCGCTGACGCGCGCGGCGCAGCGCTGGCAGAACGGACCGTTCGGCGCGTGGATCGTGCCGTGGATCGCGCCGCTGACGTCGGCGGCGACGGTGCGCCAGGCGCTCGCGCCGCTGCTGGGCGGCCGCGCGATGCATCTGCCCGATGCCGCATCCGCCGATGGACCGGTGGCGCTGTGGGCGACCTGGGCGGCTGCGCGCCGCGCCGCGGGCGACGATGTCGTGCTCGACGCGCCGGCATCGCTGTGGCGTCGACTGCGGGCGGCGGCGCTGTCGCGGGAGATCGCGTCGCGGCCGCTGCTCGATGCCCTCCTGCTCGACGCGGCCGCGCCGGTCGACGCGCTGGTGACGGCGACGCAGGCGGTGTGGCCGCGCGCGGCGATCGTGCACCTCGTCGGCGCGGACGAGACGATCGGACCGTTCGCCTACGATCGGATCGCCGGCGCGTCGGGCCCGGCGACCCGGCGCGTCGCCGGTCTGCGGCTGCTGCCGGGCGCGCGCGTCCACGTGGTCGATCGACGACTGGCGCCGCAGCCGATCGGCGCGGTCGGCGCGCTGACGGTCGACGGCCTGTGCCTGCCCGAGGGCATCGCCGCCGCATCCGGCGCGCCGGGTCGTCGGCTCTATCGCACCGCCATCACCGCGCGCTGGCGCGCCGACGGACGCGTGATGCTGTGCGAAGCAGCGGCCCAGCGCCTGCGGGTGCGCGGCGTGCGGCTCAAGCGCGATGCGATCGAGTGGCGGCTCGAGGGCCTGGCAGAGATCGCGGGCGCGGCGGTGCAGACGGTGGGGAAGAAGTCCGACGTGCGGCTGGTGGTGCGGATCGAACCGGCCGCGTCGTCGACGATCGCCGCGGCGCTGACGGCGTCGCGCGCCGCGATCGCGCGCGCGTTCCCGGTTGCGGCCGCGGCGATCGTGACGGTGGCGATCGACCGTCTGCCGCGCGCCCTGGACGGCTCGATCGATCGCGCGCGCCTGCCCGCGCCCGCCGTGGACGTCTTCGATCTGCAGCCGTCCGCCGAGGCGGCGCGCCGCGTCTCGAACCGCGCGGACGCCGGGGTGCCCGTGTCGACTGTGGCGCCGGCGCACGCCGCGTCGACGCAGCTGCTCGGCGGGCTGTGGCAGACCCTGCTCGGTCTGCCGCAGCGGCCCGCCGCGCGCGACGATTTCTTCGCCCTGGGCGGCCATTCGCTGCATGCCACGCAGCTGGCGGCGCGCATCGAGGCGCGCACCGGCGTGGTCGTGCCCCTGCGCACGCTGTTCGAGCGCGCCGATCTCAGCGCGATGGCCGACTGGCTGGCCGCGCGCTGGCAGCCCGGGGACGACGCGCTCGTGGCGGCGGTCGGATCGGCCGAGGCCATCGCGCCGTCCGGCGACGCGCGCGCATCGGCCGACGCCGCCGATGCCGTCGACGTCGACGACGCGCCGGCAACGCTCGGCGCGGCCGCGCCGATGGCGGCGCGCGTCGCCATCGTGGCGCTGGGGCAGAGACGCGCCGAGGACGCGCCCGACGCGGACGATCGCTCGCTGATCGACCGCTTCGTGGCGCAGTGCGCCGCAACGCCGACGGCGATCGCGCTGCGCTGGACCGACGGCGGGGGTTCACCGCGCGCGCTCGACTACGCCGCGCTCGCCGATCGCGTCGACGCGCTGGCGCACGCGCTGGTGGCGCGCGGCGTGGCGCCGGGCGACGCGGTCGGCCTGCTGTTCCCGCGCGGTCCGGCGATGATCGTCGCGCTCTTGGCCGTGCAGCGCGCGGGCGGCGCCTACGTGCCGCTGCGGCCCGACGATCCGCCCGCGCGCCGCGCCTTGGTCGCCGGCGACGTCGGCCTGCGCCACTGCATCGCACCGCCCAACGCCGATCTCACGCGGGCGCTCGGCGACCGCACTGGCGCGCAGATCGCGCACGTCGCGCTCGCCGCTGACGGCACGCGGCCCGCGTCGGCGCCGGCGGTGCCGCCGACGGCGCGTTTGCCGATCGTCGACGATGGTTTCACCGCCTACGTGCTCTACACCTCGGGCTCGACCGGCCGGCCGAAGGGCGTGCGGGTCGCCCATCGCAGCGTGCTGCGCCTGGTGCGCGACGCGGCGGTGTCGGCGCTCGGTCCGGGGGAAACGTATCTGCAGATCGTGCCGCTGTCGTTCGACGTGTCGGCGTGGGAGATCTTCGCGCCGCTGCTGAGCGGGGCGACGCTGGCTCTGCTGCCGCCCGGGCCGTTCGGCATCGCCGATCTGCGCACCGCGATCGCCCAGCACGGCGTCACCCGCCTGTGGCTGACCGCCGGCTTCTTCCACCGCGTGGTCGACGAGCTGCCGACGGTGCTGGCGCCGCTGCGCCAGGTGGTGGCGGGCGGCGACGCGGTGTCGCCGGCGCACGTGCGCCGACTGCGCGCGGCGGTGCCGGGCCTGCGCATCACCAACGGCTACGGACCGACCGAGAACGGCATCCTCACCGCCGTGCACCACGTGCGCGACGACGCGGACGTGCCGGTGTCGGGGCCGCTGCCGATCGGACGCGCGGTCGCGCGAACGACCACCTACGCGCTCAACGCCGATCTCGAGCCGGTGTCGTTCGGCGCCTTCGGCGAGCTGTGGACCGGCGGCGCGGGCGTTGCCCAGGGCTATCACGCGCGCCCGGGCCTGACGGCGGAGCGCTTCCGCCCCGATCCGTTCGCCGATGCGCCCGGCGCGCGGATCTACGGCACCGGCGATCGCGTGCGCCTGCGGCCCGACGGCGTGCTGATTTACCACGGCCGACTCGACGGTCAGGTCAAGCTGCGCGGCCAGCGCCTCGAGCTGGGCGAGATCACCGCCGCGCTCACCGACCAGACGACGCGCGTCGCCGACGCCGCGGTCGTGCTGCATCGCCGCGGCGCCGGCGACGCCCAGCGCGATGCGCTCGAGGCGATGCTCGTCGCCTACGTGGTGCCCGCGTCCGGCGCCGTCGCTCCGGATGCCGACGGCGAAGCGGCGTGGATCGCCGCGCTGCGCGCCGATCTGGCCGCGCGTCTGCCGGACTACATGGTGCCGTCGCGCGTTGTGCGCATGGCGTCGCTGCCGCTCAGTGCCAACGGCAAGCTCGACCGCCGCGCCCTGCCCGCGCCCGATGCGCCGCCGCGCGCGGAGAAGCCCGCGGCGTCCCGGCCGCAGCCGGTCGGCGCGGAGGATCCGCAGCCGCTGCCGCGCGACGGCCGCGTCGCGCTGCGGGCGTCGTTCGCCCAGGAGCGGCTGTGGACCCTCGATCGCCTGGCCGACGGTCGTGGCACGGCGTATCTGATGCCGTTCCGCGTCACGCTGCGCGGCGCGCTCGATCCGGCGGCGCTGACGCGCTCCCTCGGCGATCTGATCGACCGCCACGAGGCGCTGCGCACCGTGTTCGCGCGCGCGGACGACGGAACGATTGCCCAGCGGATTCGTCCGGTCGATGCGCACAGGCCGATCGCGCTGCCGACGATCGACCTGACCGCGCTTGCCGACGGCGAGGCCCAAGTCGCGCGCCTGCTCGACGCCGCCGCGCGCCGTCCGCTTGATGTGGCGCGCGGGCCGCTGCTGCGCGTCCATCGGGTGCGGCTCGCGCCGGCGCGTCACGCGCTGCTCGTCGTCGTGCATCACATCGTTTTTGACGCCGGCTCGATCGGCGTCTTCCTGCACGACTGGGCGACGCTCTACGACGGGCGCGTGCGCGGCCTCATGCCGCATCAGCTGACGGACCTGCCGCCGCTGGCGGTGCAGCCCGCCGACGTCGCGATGTGGCGCCGGACGCAGCTGACGCCGGCGGTCGAAGCCGCCGCGCTGGCGCACGCGCGGGCGCAGCTGAGCGGGATCGAGCCGCTCGATCTGCCGACCGATCGACCGCGCCGGGCCGGCGCAACCCGGTCGCCGGCCCGGGCCTACGCGCTGCGCGCCGGCGCGGAGACGGCGCACCGGCTGCGGCAGACGGCGCAGCGGCTGCGGACCACGCCGCACGCCCTGCTGCTCGCCGGACTCGCGGTCGTGCTCGGGCGCTGGTCGGGGCAGCGGCGGTTCGCCGTCGGCACGCCGCTCACGGGGCGCACGCAGCGCGCGCTCGCGCCGCTGGTCGGCTTCCTGG
>JBCCOR010000308.1:0-6061 GCA_039025295.1 Acidobacteriota bacterium | reverse complement strand
CGCTTCATCACCAGGCCGCGCGCCGGTGCCGCGACCTCGATCGTACGAAAGACCTCGCCGGTTTCCTCGAGCTGCGCGATCTGCGCGGGCGCCACGTCCCAGTAGCCGAGGCGGGTGCGCGCCGCCTCGACCATCGACCAGGCGCGCGCGCGAGCGTCCGCCGGCGCGTCGTCGAGATCGCGCGCGAAGCGCAGCGCCGACAGCAGCTCCTGCTCGGTCTGCACCAGCTCGGGCGCGTAGATCGCGAACAGCGGCTGACCCTTGCGCACCCGCTCGCCGACATAGTTGACGTGGACCCGCTCGATCCAGCCGGCGTATTTGGTCGTGACGGTCACCATGCGCTGCTCGTCGAACGCCAGGTAGCCGACCGTGCGGATCGTGCGCGCCAGATCACGCCGCGCGGCGATCTCGGTGCGCACGTTCATGTTCTGGACGACCGCGGGATCGATCGTCACCGTCGCGCCGGCCGCGGCGGTCATGTCGTCCGGCGCCGCGACGTGATGCGCGTGATGTCCATGATGCGCGTGATCGTGCGCGCGATGCGCGTGCGACGCACCGCCGGCGCCCGGCATCGGCGTCAGGTCCATGGCGCAGATCGGGCACGGGCCGGGCGCGTCTTGGATCACCTGCGGATGCATGCTGCACGTCCACAGCGTCGGGTCGGCGCTTTCTTCGTCGGCCGTCGTCGCGGCGTCCGCGCCAGAGCGCAAGCCGAGGCGATCGAGGGGCAGGAGCGCGCCGGCGATCGCGCCGAGCACCAAGCTGACGCCAATCGCGGCAGCGAGCAGCAGCGCAGTGCGCCCGGTTGCAGGACCGCTCACGGCAGATCTCCTTCGGTCAGGGCGACCAGCGGCTGGCCGACCGCACGCTCGAGCGCGACCCAGGCGATCGCCAGATCGGCGCGCGTGCGGGCCGAGGCGATCTGCACCTCGAAGAGCACGACCTCAGCGTCGAGCAGATCGACGGCGTTGAGCTTGCCGGTGCTGTAGGCGGTTTCGGCCGAGCGCAGCGCCTCGCGCGCCTGCTTGCGCAGCACGGTGTCGAGCAGCGTGGCGTGGCGATGCAGCAGGGGCATGCGGGTCGCGAGATCGCCGATCGCGCGCTCGATCTCGGCAAGTACGATCCGCTTCTCCACCTCGGCGATCCGCCGCGCGGCGCGGGCGCTCTCCAGCCCGGCCGCCAGCCGACCGCGGCGCACCGGCAGCGCGAGCGAACCGGTGAGGGCGAGGATGTCGTCGCCGTCGTCGTCGGGTGGATTCAGACGCGCGGCCGCGTCGCCGCGCCGATCGACGGCGGTGTAGGCCAAGCCGAAGGTGACGGCGGGACGGAACGCTTTCTCGGCCAGCGCGATGCGCACGCCCGCGGCGGCGATGCGGTGATCGGCCGCGGCGATCGCCGGGCGATGGCCGTGGGCAACGCGGCGCAGCGCATCGACGTCGAATCGCGGCGCGGGTCGCGGGTCGGCGTCGAGCGCGGGCGCGGGCGTGTCGGCCGGGCGATCGCGCAGGCGGTTGAGATCGGCCGTGAGCGCCGCCCGCCGCTCGTCGATCTCGAGCCGTCGGGTGTCGGCGCGGGTGATTGCCGCCTGGATGCGGACGATCCCCTGCTGCAGGCCGGTGCCGGCGGCGTAGCGCGCCAGCGCGGCGTTCTCGTAGCGCGCCAGCGTGCTGCGCTCGGCGTCGACGACGCGCGCGTAGGCGTCGAGGAAGATCAGCTCGTAGGCAATCGTGCACGCGGCCGTCAGCTGATCGAGCCGCGTCTCGTCGACCATCGCGCGCGCCGCGGCGGCCGCGCGGCGCGCGGCGCGCTCGCGCAGCGCCAGCGTGCCGAACCACGGGACGCGCTGCGCGATCGACGCGCGCAGCCGCTGCGGTCCGGCGCGCGTCTCCGGCGGCAGCGCGAAGAGCGAGAGCGCAGCGACCGGATCCGGCAGTGCGCGCACCTGCGGCGCGACGAGGGCAGCGACCGCGGCCCGATGGCGCATCCGCGCGATCTCGGGATTGCGGTCGAGAACCTCGGTGATCAGATCGCGCAGCGCGGGCGGCTGCAGCGCGCCGCGCAGCGCGTCGACGCCGGCGGGCGCGCCAGCGGCGTGGTTCGACGGGTCGAATGCGGGTTCGGGAACGGCAGAGGGCGTCAGCGCCGATGCGGTCGGCCACTGTGCCAACAGCGCACCGGCGATGAACAGTCCGACGAGCGCGCACAGCGCCCGCCGGCACCCAGCGTGGATGCAAAGCATGATCTTCCTTTCGGTTCGAGAACGTGGCGCGTCCGGTGGGACGCGGGATCTACGACGCCGAAAGGGCGATCAAATCAGCAGGATGGCGTGGAGCGTGTAGAGCGGTGGATGAACGGCCGGTGGCGGTGCCAGATGTCGCGTGCCGCGAGGCTGCGCGCGCGCGGGCTCGCGGCGCGCCGGGGCGGCGAGCGCCGCGTCGAGCCAGGCATCGAGGGCCGCCGATGCGCTGAGCGATGTCGTGCTGGTGTGCGCGGTCGCAACGGCGATCGGGCAGCAGTCGAGCCGCGTCGAATCCGACGGGACCGCATCGTGGCACGGCGCGTCGGGCGCGGCAGGATGGGTTGCGGCAGGCTGGGTCTCAGCAGACGGGGTCTCAGCAGACGGGGCCGTCATCGCGTGGCAGGGCGGCAGCGCGTCGTCCGCGGGGCGCGGCGCGGACGATGTGACCTGCGCGCTGCGGGCGCCCGTGGGCGCGCAGCGATCGATCGCACAGCTGCCGCACAGCGACGCGCCAAGGGGCGCGACGATGAGCAACAGGCCGAGCAGGGCGCAGAGCGTTCGAGCGGTTGCCGCGTGCATCACCTTTCCAATGTAGCCCCTACGCCCGGTCCAACGCAATGACGGACCGAACGTACGCTCGGCCTAGAGCGTGACCTCGCGGATCCAGCCGTCCTCGCTCCGGCGATCGCGACGCGCGCTGACGCGGCGGTCGCGCGGATCGTCGTCGAAGTTCTTCCGCATCTCCGGGTACTCGACGAAGATCACGCCGAGCAGGCGCTCGCCGCGGGGCACGCTGAGCAAATCGAGCATCTCAGGTTCGCGCAGCGGTCCGCCGCTCGACCAGTAGTTCACCATGCTGTGCGCGGTCAGCAGCAGGAGAAACGTCTGCACCATGGCCGACGCCGCCGCCAGATGCTCTTCGTCGTGCATCAGCTGCTTGTCGCGCGACAGATTCGACGCCTCGCGCGCCGCCTCGTCATAGAACTCCGGCAGCCAGGTCATCAGCACCATCGCGCTGCAGCCGGCGGCGAGCTTGGGAAGCTTGCTCTTGATGCCGTGGTCGTCGCGCAGGCTGCGGGCGAGCTTGCAGGCAGATTCCTGCCACAGCACGTGAGCGCGCCACGGCTCGACCAGATCGTCGACGCCGCGCTGGAAGTGGAACGGCGCCCAGCCCGAGGCCTTGAGGGCTTCCATCAGCCGCGCGTTGTTGCGCGCAGCGACCTCAGGCGGCAGCGGCAGCGGGTTGTCGACGTCGCCGATCACCTTTTCGGTGCGGCGGCGGCGGACGACGTCGTCGACGGCTTCATACAGTTTGGATGCGTCCATGGTGCGGCGGTACCTCACGAAACCAGGTTGATTTCGTACGGTATCGCGTTTTTCAGGCGTTCGGATGCGCGCAGCGGGCATCGATCGAGCGATCAAAAGTACCGTTTGAGGGTCAGCTGCAGATAATCGTCGTCGCGAAACGCCGCCAGCGGATCGTCGGCCGGGACGCCTGTGAAGGCGCGCAGGCGGACGTCGAGCGCGTAGCGATCGCCGATCCGCCGGCTGCCTTCGACGTTGACGAACGCCGCGCCGCTGCCGAGATCGACCGCGGCGCCGATCAAGAGCTCGGTCGACTGGACGTCGTTCAGCGCCAGGCGCGACGCAACGAAGAGATCGTCCTGCGCCGCCGTCGTCGCGCGTGCGCGCCGCTCGTCCCACTGGTATTCCAGCAGCAGCCCCACGTCGAGACCGCGCCCGCCCAGGTCGAAGAACGTGTATTCGAAGCCGCCGACCGCGGCCAGGTAGTCGCCAAATCCGGGCCTCTGCGCGTCGACCGCGGCGCTCCACCGCGCGATCGCCTCGAGCTTCAGCAGCCAGGCGCCGTACGTGCCCTGGAGATCGAGGCCGAGCTGATCGATCTGGGTATAGAACGGCACCAGCGTCGGCACGTCCGCGCGCAGCGCCGGCAGCAGGCGGGGCTCGCGCGACGTGCCGCGAAAATACGACAGCCCCAGATCGACGTCGCCCACGACGTGCGTGTAGCGCAGCGCGACGTCGACGTGCGTGTCCTCGGCGGACGACGCGTAGCGCGCGCGGTCGTCGTCGACCGGCAGCGGCGCGCGCAGGCGTCCTTCGCGGTCGGCGAACGTGCGCTCGCGAAAGCCGGGCAGCAGAAACACCTCGAGCAAACCCCACGAACGCGACAGGCCCAAGCGAATCATCGGCTGGCCGAGCTTGTCCTCGCCGTCGGGATCCTCGACCGCGTCGGTCTGGTTGACGATATCGACCAGGTGCACCGACTCGGTCACGCCCCAGAACACCTTGCGCACGCCGACGTCGAGCTCGTAGCGGTCGGCGACGCGCTGCCAGTAGAGCGCGCGCACGTCGACGTGACTGCGCGCGTCGTCGGCGGTGTCGAGGCGCAGGAACGGTCGCACGACCAGGCGCGCGCGACCGTCGTTCCACTCGCGGAAGTACTCGGGCTCGAGCACCACCGAGCCCGTGACGTCGTCGTCCTGGCCGTCGAACCGCCCCGACGATGCGAAGCCGCGCAGCTCGGCGCCGACAAAGCCCGACCATTCCTGCCAGACCGCGGCCTCCTCGGCGCCGGCACCGGCTGCGCTCCACGACACCAGCAGCGCGACAATCGCGGCCGCGACCGCGGCACGCCCCATCGATGACCTCACGTCGCCGACCCGCCGCTCAGCGCGCGCGCGCCAGGCTGGCGCGATCGAAGTCGCCGTCGGTGTAGCCGTTGCGGAACGTGAAATCGCTCCACTGCAGCTCGGTCGACTTGCCGGTCTGGTGATTGACCATCGTCATCCGCAGCGGCCGCCAGTAGCGATCGAGATACTGCGCAAACTCGGTCTGGTCGAGGGTCTTGAGCAGATCGTCCTTGCGGTCGTAATAGACCGTCCGAAGCACGCGGAATTCGGCTTGGTCATAGAACACCTCCTGGCGCGTGTAGCCCGACTTCGGATGCACCGGCACCCGCTCGACCACCCAGGTGCGCTGGCCGTCGACCTCTTCTTCGCGCAGATAGCGGTAGGTGTACTCCTCGACCTCCTGCGACGAGATGTCCTCGTAGGCGAACTCGCTGCCCATGAACGGACCGCTCTTGTTCGACGAGGAAATCCGCTTCACGCGCCTGAGCGCGGGCAGGTAGAGCCACTGATCGTCGTCGCCGTCGACGTGGCTGAAGGTCAGGAACGCCGTGCCCTTGACGTCGCGCGGATGATCGAAGATCACCAGCGACTTGTCGCCGTCGTTTTCCTGCTCCAAGGTCCGATTGCGCAAGGTGCGGGTCGAGGTTTCGCCGTGGGCGTTGTGCAGGGTCATGGTGAGGGTCGCCTCCGAGTCGACGAAGCCGGCGTCGCGACGATCGGCTTCCTCGGCGATCGCGCGGCCCTTGGCCACCGGATCGAGATCGGCGAACGCGCTCTGCGCATCGGTCGCGCCGGCCGCTGCACCTGCGCCGAGCAGCATGGCGCCGCCGACGAGAGAAATGGACAGGAGGAGGGAAAGACGGTTCGGCATCATGATAGAGGTCCTCGCGAAGCGTTGGTTGGGGACTGGGGTTGGTATGAATGGCAACGGCTTCAACCGCCGGCCGCCGCTGCGGAGGGCGCCTGGGACGGGGTCGGCGCCGCGGTCGTGCCGCGATCCAGCTTCGACAGCAGCGTGGGCAGCAGCAGGAAGTCGGTGGCGAGCGCCAGCACGATCGTGAGCGCCGTCAGGCGTCCCATGCCGGCGTTCATCTCGAAGCTCGACAGCGAGAGCACGAGAAAACCCGCCACCAGCACCAGCGACGTCGTCCACAGCGCGCCGCCGACCGCG
>JBCCOR010000307.1:0-6079 GCA_039025295.1 Acidobacteriota bacterium | reverse complement strand
GCCGCCGCGCGCGCGGTGGCGCCGTCCGGCGGATGGGCGTCGGCCGGCGCGTCGGCGTCGTCCGGCGGCGCGTACGCGTCGCTCGCGTCGCTCATTCAGCCTGCCTGATCGGCCTCGAGGGCGTCGATCTCGGCGGCGACGGCTTCGGCTTCCTCGGTTTTCTTGGCGAAGCCTGCGATGTCGCCGCCGCGCTGCAGATCGCGCGCCTCCTCGAGCAGTTTGGCGTAGCGCTTCTCGAGGGCCTTCTTCGGATCTTTCTTGAACAGACCGAACATCGTGGAGATCTCCTGAGCGTCAGGGACGACGTCGAGGGTCGCGGTGCACGGGGTGGAACGAAAACGGCGTTCGCGCATGCGGCTGCGCGAACGCCGACGATCGTACCAGAGCGCTGCGCGCGCTCAGTAGGGGTCGCTCGGGCTGTAAAACGCGCCCGCGCGGCCGTCGACGCCGATCGGTAGGGGCGCGCGACTGGCGGCCCCGGTCGACCAGTTGTAGGTATCGCCCGCGCGGAGCGCGTAGCGGTTGACGTCGTAGTATTCGACCGCCGATCCGCATTGGACGCGCTGGCGCGTCGTCGCGCCGCTCTCGCGCAGCACGTAGACGGTGCCACTGCCGTCGACCCGACCGAGGCCGGCGTCGTCGATGTACATCGCGGTGCCTTCGTCGACGCCGATGCCGAGGATCGGGTTCGCGGTCGGCGCCAGGCCGGGCTGACGGATGCGCGCCATGAAGGTCAGCAGGCGGCCCATGCGGTCGCGCGCCTCGAAGTGGGTGTCGGTGATCACGTCGTCGAGCCAGGGCAGATCGAGGAAGCGGCCCGAGATGTTCATGTACGGATGACAGGGATCGGTGACCGCCTCGTCGCTGAAGATGCCCGGGATGCCGTCGGGATCGTAGATCCAGTTGCCCAGAACGGCGAGGCCGGCCGAGGTGCCACCGATGACGCCGCCCTTGTCGTGCACGTGCTGCAGCGCGTCCTGGGTGGCCGTGCCCTGCCACAGATTGAGGTACTCGGCCTGGTCGCCGCCCGCGATGAAGACGAACTCCGCGCTGCGGATCACCCAGTCGGCGTAGCTGCTGTCGGCCCGGCTGCGGCTGTCGAGGCGCAGGGTCTCGACCGAGTCGGCGCCCATCAGGTTGAAGAGATAACCGTTGTAGCCGTTGCTGCCGGTCGTGCGCAGGACGACCACGTCGCCGCCGTCGATCACCGGCGCCACGCGCTGGCTGAAGGCCTGATCGACGTCGCTGCCGCCGCCCATCAGCAGCAGGCCGGGACCGTCGCTGAGGCTCGGGCATTCGTCGGCGTTGCTGCCGGTCAGCCAGCGGCTCAAACCGCCCGGCACGCTCGGGCGCGGGCCGTAGGCGCAGGCCGTGCCGGGGGCGCCGCCGCCCTCGGGGAAGGTGACGTCGAGCGTGTACCAGCCGCGGCCGCGGTAGCGCGTGATCTTGAGGAAATACACACCCGCCGACGGCGCCGCGTAGCTGCCGTCCTCGGGCACGCGGCTGCTCTCGCCGACCGCCACGGCCGGGCCGCTGGCGGCGTAGAGCGCCCAGTCGAAGTCGTCGCGGCTGCTGTGGTCGAGCGCGATCACGATCGTGCCGGCGGCGTCGACGTCGAACGTGAACCAGTCGACGTCGCTGTTGGTGTTGATCGCGCCGGAGAGCGCAACGCCCGAGCACAGCGGGCCGTTGGCCTGGCTCTCGCTGTTGTTGCTGCCGGCTTCGGCGGTGACGCAGGCCCGGGACGGCGCCGCAGCGAGCAGGCCGGCGAGGACGAGGAAGAGCGGGACGATGCGGGTCGCGAGATGGCCGGCGCGGCGCGCGGCGGAGGCGAGGGGAGCGTGCATGATGAACGGGTCTCCAGTCTTGCGGCGCCGGAGCGCCGTCGGCGTGGGTGCGAACCTGTGCCAGAAACCGGATGCCGGTCGACGGCGGTCGATCGGCGGCCGGGAAGAAATAAAATTTTCACCAGTGTAGCATGATGAAACGAGCAATTCATTTGCGTCAGCCGGTCGACGGGCGGCAAACCTTTTGCGGCGGCCGAGCGTTCTCAAGGCATGAAGCGCTTCGACCCGATCCGTCCGACCCGTCCGACCCGTCCGATTTGTCCGAGAACGTCCGGCAGCGCGCCGCGCCGCCGCGCGCTGCGCGCGCCTTTCCTCACCGCACTCGTCGCCTGCGCCGCGCTCGCCGGCGCGGTCCGGGCAGATACGCCGCCGCCGGCGCCGACCGTCGCGCTCGACGCCGCGCAGCTGCGCGCGGAGCGCGCGCTGATCGAGACCGCGCTGACCCGGCTTCATCCCGGCTATGCGCGCTACGCCACGGCCGCTGACCGCGCCGCCATCTGGCGCGATTACGACGCGGCGCTCGGTCTCGGCGGCGACAACGCGCGCGCGGCCGACGCCGCGCCGATCACCGACCGCGACGCCTACCACGCGCTGTCGCGGCTGCTGGCCGCGATCCGCTGCGGCCACACCAAGGCCGAGGTGCCGAAGGCCTACGCGGCGTATCGCCGCGCCCAGCCCACCCATCTGCCGTTTCGCTTCCGCCTGTTCGGCGATCGCATGATCGTCGTCGGCGCCGACGATCCGCGCCTGCCGCGCGGCGCGCGCGTGCGCGCGATCGACGACGTCGCGGTCGAGGCGCGGCTCGCGCAGCTGCGTCCGCTGGTGGCGGTCGACGGCGTGGTTCCGGCCGCGGTCGACGCCAGCCTGGTGGAGGACGGCGATCTGCTGGGCAGCGCGTTCGATCACTATCTCCCGTTCGTCGACCGCCTGCGGCACCGCTTCCGCCTGCGCGTCGAGCCGCCCGGCGGCGGTGCGGCGCAGACGATCGACGTGTCGGCGGTGACGTTCGACGCCTGGCGCGCGCTGCCGGGCGCGCGGACGGCGTGGCGCGGCGATTTCGTCGACGCCGTGCGGCTGGAAACGCTCGACGCGCGCACGGCGCTGCTGCGCATCGACACCTTCGTCAACTACCGCCGCCCGGTCGATCCGATCGCCCATCTCGCGCCGTATTTCCGCCAGCTGCGCGCCGACGGCGTCGACCGGCTGATCCTCGATCTGCGCCGCAACGGCGGCGGCTCCGAGGACGCTGCCTACGGCCTGATGCGCCTGCTCATGCCGACGCCGTTTCGCATGAAGCGGCCGTCGCGGGTGCGCGCGCTCGACGTCGGCGACGCGCTGCGGCCGTATGTCGACACGTGGGATCCGTCGGCGCTGGCGCTCGATCCGGCCACGGTCCGCCGGGTCGACGACGGCTGGGCGCTGGGCCCGGCGCTGCAGCCGGCGGCCTACCGCGATCTGCAGCCGCATCCCGACCGCTTCACCGGCACCGTCGTCGCGCTGACCACCGGCACCAACGGCTCGGGCAGCACCAACGTCCTCGCCAAGCTGCGCGACGCCGACCGTGCGACCCTGATCGGCGAGCCGACGGGTGGCAACGCCGCCGGGCCGACCGCGGGCGTGATCGCGTTCCTGCGCCTGCCCCACAGCGGGATCACCATGCGCGTGCCGCTGCGCCGCGTGATCAACGACGTCGATGCCATGGCCGGCGATCACGGACCGGGCGTGCCGCCCCACATCGCCGTGGCGATCACCGAGGCCGATCTGCTCATCGGACGCGATCCGGTGCTGGAAGCGGCCCGGCGCTGGCTGCGCCGCGGCGACGAGACGCGCTGATCAGCGCGGCGGGGGGCAGCCGGCGGCGAGGGCGTCGCGGGTCGCCCGCAGCGTCGCCAGCGCGCGCACGTCGTCGTCGCGCTGCAGCAGCCGCTGGGCTTCGCGCAGCGTAGGCGCGCGCGGCTGGCCCGTGCGACAGCGCGCGTCGGCCTGCGCGCGCAGGCCGTGCAGCGTGCGCGCGAGCAGCGGCGGATGATCGCCGCTCCGCAGCAGGGCGCGACGATAGGCGAGCTGACCACGGTCGATCAGCGCGCGCGGATCGAACGTCGGATCGAGCTGCTGGCGGAGCCGTGCCTCGGCGTGCCAGACGTCGCCGCGCAGCATCCGGCCGTGCACGCAGTCGGGCGTGTGCGCCAGGACGCGATCGATCGCGGCGTGCGCCTCGCGCAGTCGCTCCAGTCGCCGGTTGATCATGCGCTCGCGACGGGCGCGCCGCGGTGCTGCTGGCGCCTCACGGGCGCGCAGCCAGTGCGTCTCCGCCTCGCGCAGCAGCGGCGTGACGTCGTCGGGCAGCAGGGTGTGCACCATGCGGCAGCGCTCGATCGCGCCGTGGTGCATCAGTCTGCGGCCGCGGCGCAGATGATAGGCGGCCGAGCGCAGGCCCACGCCCGCGTCGGGCGTGTCAGCGATCGCGCGAAGCTGCTGCTGGGCGATGGTCAGCTGGGCGCGCCGGGTCGCGCACAGCGCCCGCGCCAGCCGCGGATCGCTCGGCGCCTGTGCCGAGGCGTCGAGGAGGACCTGGGCGGCCTGGCGGTGCAGATCGAGCGCGTCGGTCAGGCGGCTGTCGGCGCGCATCGCGCCCGCCCAGCGGGTGAACACGCGCGCGACCAGATGCACGCTCTCCGGATGGTCGATCGTGCCGTCGGTGATCGGCTCGAGATGCCCGAGGGCGTCGCCGTAGCGGCCGTCGTGCAGGGCGATCAGGGCGTCGAGATAGGCCATCGGCACGCGCTGCACCGGATCCTCGGCGCGCGCCTGCGCGTAGAGATCGCGCACCCGATCCTGAAACTGGGCACGGGCGCGTTCGCGCAGCAGCTGGCGCAGGTCGTCGTCGTGCTCGATCACCGCCAGCGACAGGGCGCGGTCGTAGCGCGCGTCGAGCACCCGGCCGAAGCCGTAGTGCACCGCGAGCGTGCGCGCGCCGTCGGCCCACGCCTGCTCGAAGTGCTGGGCGGCGCGGTCGAGATCGTCCAGCGCCAGCCAGCTGCGGCCGAGGGCGACGTGGGCTTCGGCGCGCGCGCGTCGCGGCAGCGCGTCGAGCGCCTCCGTTTCGAGCCGCTCGAGATCGCGCGCCAGGCGCGCGCGCAGCGGCTGCAGATCGTGCGGCGGGCGCAGATGGGCCAGGCGCAGCGCGTGGACGGTGCGTCCGCGCATCGCTTCGAACGACTGCGCCTGTTCGATGTGGGTGCGCGGATCGAGCAGCAGCCAGGCGATGGTCGCGACCAGCGCGAGCGTCATGATCGCGGCGGCCGGCACGAGGCGCGCCGACCGCTGCCAGCGGCGCAGCGACGCGCGCAGGATCATCGTGCTGCGGCTGCGGCGGATCGACTGGCCAAAGCGCGCGCGGCGCAGGTCGGTGCCGAGCGCGTCGAACGATACGTAGCGCTGATCGGGTTGCTTGTCGAGGCAGGTCAGCACGATCGTCTCGAGAGCCGCTGGGATCGACGCGTCGTGCTGACGCGGCGGCGTCGGCGGTACGTCGAGCGTCTGGCGGATCTGCTCGATCGGCGTCGACGCCTCGAGCGGCGGGCGGTTGGTGAGCGCCTCGTAGAGCATCGCGCCGACCGCGTAGACCTCCGAGCGCGCGTCGGCCACGTGGCTGCCGCGGCTCAGCAGCTCGGGGGCGATGGCGGCCGACGGCGCGGCGTGCAGCAGCGTCGAGCTGCAGGTGTGGCCGAGGCCGAAATCCACCACGACCGCCTGCCAGTCGCCGCTGTCGTCGCGTCGGGCGCGCACGGCGTCGAGGGAGAGATTGCGGTGCAGCACGCCCGCGCTGTGGGCGACCCGCAGCGCGTCGACGATCTGCTGGATCAGCGCCAGCCGCGTAGCGCGGTCGAGCCAGGGCAGCAGCGTGCGCAGCGGCTGGTCTTCGATCAGCTGCATGGCGATGTACGGACGCCCTTCGGACTCGCCGACGCTGTAGATCTGACCGATGTTGGGATGCGGTGTGAGCGTGGTGAGCGTGCGCGCGTCGCGCAGGATGCGCTCGAGCTGCTCGGGGGTCTCGGTGTGCGGAAAGGCGAGCCCGACGTCGCGCTCGAGGGTCGGGTCGTAGGCCCGGAACGTCTCCATGAACGCGCCGCCGTGCGCCAGCGGCGTGGCGGTGCGGTAGCGCCGGCGCCGGTCGAACGCGTGCGCCGTCGCGGCCTCGGCGACCGGCGTGCGCGCGTCGGGCGCCG
>JBCCOR010000306.1:0-6093 GCA_039025295.1 Acidobacteriota bacterium | reverse complement strand
GGCGAGTTCTACTCGGTGGCGGTCACCAACAACCTGCAGCAGGCCGACACCGGCACCAAGATGATCCACGTCGGCAAAAACACCCGCAGCACGATCATCTCGAAGGGCATCTCGGCTGGCCGCAGCCAGAACACCTACCGCGGCCTGGTCAAGATCCTCAAGAGCGCCGAGAACGCGCACAACTTCTCGCAGTGCGACTCGATGCTGATGGGCGACCAGTGCGGCGCGCACACCTTCCCGTACATCGACGTCCAGAACCCGACCGCGCGCATGGAGCACGAGGCGACCACCTCGAAGATCGGCGAGGACCAGATTTTCTACTGCAACGCGCGCGGCCTCGACGAGGAAGACGCGATTTCGATGATCGTCAACGGCTTCTGCAAGGAAGTCTTCCGAGAGCTGCCGATGGAGTTCGCGGTCGAGGCCCAGAAGCTGCTCGACATCAGCCTCGAGGGCAGCGTCGGCTGACGCGTCCAGCGCTCTTCTTGCCCGCCCGTTCATCCATCGATTTCCCACCTGATTTGGATCGCGCCGCTCCGCGGCGGCCCCTCAACGAGAGAGCACATGCCATGCTGACCATCGACAATCTCCACGCTGCCGTCGACGGCACGCCCATCCTCAAGGGCATCGACCTGGTCGTGAAGCCCGGCGAAGTCCACGCGCTCATGGGCCCGAACGGCTCGGGCAAGAGCACCCTCGCGCAGGTCCTCGCCGGCCACGAAGAGTACGAAGTGACCGAGGGCTCGGTCACCTATGAAGGCGAAGACCTGATCGAGATGGATCCCGAGGAGCGCGCCCGCGAGGGCATCTTCCTCGCCTTCCAGTACCCGGTCGAGATCCCGGGCGTGAGCAACACCTACTTCCTCAAGGCGGCACTCAACGCCATCCGCGAGCACCGCGGCGAGCCCGAGATCAAGGCCGGCGCCTTCCTCAAGCTGGTGCGCGAGAAGATGAAGCTGGTCGAGATGGACGAGGGGCTGCTCAACCGGCCGGTCAACGAAGGCTTCTCGGGCGGCGAGAAGAAGCGCAACGAGATCTTCCACATGGCGGTGCTCGATCCGCGCCTGGCGCTGCTCGACGAGACCGACTCCGGCCTCGACATCGACGCCCTGCGCGTGGTCGCCAACGGCGTTAACAAGATGCGCGCCGAGAACCGCGCCTTCCTCGTGATCACCCACTACCAGCGCCTGCTCGATCACATCGAGCCCGACTTCGTGCACGTGATCATGGGCGGCCGCATCGTCCGCAGCGGCGGCAAGGAGCTGGCGCAGCAGCTCGAGGCCGAGGGCTACGCCGAGCTCGAGCGCGAGATCGCCGCGGCCGAGACCGCAGCCGCCGACGTTCCGGTCGCCGCCGCGGTCGGCGCCTGAGGAGGGCCGCGATGACCCAGGCTTCGACCCTCGTTCCCACCGACGCCACTGCGACCGCGGCCGACGTCCAAGCCGACGGCGTTTCGCGCGACGCCCGCCGCGGCATGCACCTGGTCGAGTCGCACGACGCCTTCCTCGCCGCGCTGCCGCCGACCGGTCAGCCGTCGTGGGTGGCGTCGCTGCGCCGCGCTGGCCTCGACGCATTCCGCGCCCAGGGCCTGCCGACGATCCGCGACGAGAACTGGCGCCACACCAACGTCGCATCGATCGGCCGCACCCAATTCCTGCGCGCTGGCGCCGGTGAAATCGCCGCGCTTGATCGCGATCGACTCGAGCCGTTCTTCATTCCCGGCTGCGTCGAGCTGGTCTTCGTCAACGGCCGCTTCACGCCCGATCTGTCGAAGCTCGACGATCTGCCGCGCAACGCCTTCGTCGGCGGCCTGGGCGAGGCGCTGGCCGAGGATCCCGATTGGCTGCAGCGCCATCTCGGCCAGCACGGACCGATCGACGGCCATCCGTTCGCCGCGCTCAACACCGCCTATCTCGCCGACGGCGCGGTGGTGCACGTGCCGCGCGGCGTGGTGATCGAAAAGCCGATCCACTGCCTCTTCGTCGGTCTACCGGCCGACGGCGAACCGGTTGCGAGCTATCCGCGCAATCTGTTCGTCGCCGAGGAGAACAGCCAGGTCACGATCATCGAGACCTACGCCGGCTTCGACGATGCGCCCTATTTCGCCTGCCCGGTGACCGAGATCGTCGGCGCGCCGTCGTCGATGATCGACCACTACAAGCTTCAGGAAGAGAGCCTCGGCGCCTTCCACATGGCGCAGCAATTCGTCGATCTGCGACGCAGCGCAAACTTCTTCTCGCACTCGATCAGCTACGGCGGCCGCCTGGTGCGCAACGACATCCTCGGCGCGCTGCGCGAAGAGCACATCGAGTGCACGCTCAACGGTCTGTATCTGGCGCGCGGTCAGCAGCACGTCGACCACCACATGTGGATCGACCACATCGCCCCGCACTGCAACAGCTACGAGCTGTTCAAGGGCGTGCTCGAAGGCCGCTCGCGGGCAGTGTTCAACGGGCGCATCTACGTCCACAAGGGCGCGCAGAAGACCGACGCCAAGCAGTCGAACCGCAACCTGCTGCTGTCGCCCGACGCGCTCGTTCACAGCAACCCGCAGCTCGAGATCTTCGCCGACGACGTGCGCTGCACGCACGGCTCGACCACCGGTCATCTCGACGAGCAGTCGCTCTTCTACCTGCGCTCGCGCGGCATCGGCGTCGAGGCGGCTCGCAGCCTCCTGACCTACGCCTTCGCCGCCGAGGTGCTGGGCGAAATCCGGCTCGATGCCGTGCGTGAGGACGTCGAGGAGTTCCTCTTCACGCGTCTGCCGCGCGGCGAGGTGGTGAGGCAGGCGGTATGAGCGCAGGCGCGGACGGGGCCATCCAGGGCGAGGTGGCGCTCGATCGCGCCGGCGCGGCGCTCGAGCTGGCGCGCATCCGCTTCGACGTCGAAGCGGTGCGCGCCGACTTCCCCGGCCTGCACCAGGAGATCCACGGTCAGCCGCTGGCGTATCTCGACAGCGCGGCGTCGGCCCAGAAGCCGCGCGCGGTGATCAACGCCCTGACCCAGATCTACCTGCGCGACTACAGCAACGTGCACCGCGGCGTGCACGCGCTGTCGCAGCGCGCCACCGACGCCTACGAGGCCGGACGCCGACGCGTCGCGCGCTTCCTCGGCGCCGAGGAGCGCGAGGTGGTCTTCGTGCGTGGCGTGACCGAGGCGATCAACCTGGTCGCCTGGTCATTCGCGCGTCCGCGCCTGAACGCAGGCGACCGCATCGTGCTCTCGGCGATGGAGCATCACGCCAACATCGTGCCGTGGCAGCAGGTCTGCCAAATGACCGGCGCCGAGCTCTCGGTCGTGCCGATCGACGACCGCGGCGTGCTCGATCTCGCGGCCTACGACCGGCTGCTCGCCGAGGGCGGCGAGCGGGTGAAGATGGTGGCGATGATCCACGTCTCGAACGCGCTCGGCACGATCAATCCGGCGGCCGAGATCGTCCGCCGGGCGAAAGCCCACAATCCCGATCTGCCGGTGCTCTTCGACGGCGCCCAGGCCGCGCCGCATCACCCGATCGACGTCAAGGCGCTGGGGTGCGACTTCTACGCCATCTCCGGCCACAAGGTCTTCGGACCGACCGGCATCGGCGCGCTCTACGGCCGCTTCGCGCATCTCGACGCGATGCCGCCGTGGCAGGGCGGCGGCGACATGATCCGCCACGTGTCGTTCGAGCAAACCACCTACGCCGAGCCGCCGCAGCGCTTCGAGGCGGGCACGCCGCACATCGCGGGCGTGGTCGGTCTGGCCGCGGCTCTCGACTATCTCGAACGCATCGACCACGAGGCGGCGATCACCTACGAGCAGGCGCTGCTCGCCTACGCCGCCGCCCGCCTCGACGAGCTGGCGCCGCACGTGCGCCCGATCGGCGTCGCGCCCGACAAGGCATCGGTGCTGGCGTTCGTCATCGAAGGCGTCCATCCGCACGACATCGGCACCGTCCTCGATCAGGCCGGCATCGCCATCCGCGCGGGCCATCACTGCGCGCAGCCGCTGATGGACCGTTTCGGCCTGCCGGCGACGGCGCGCGCATCGTTTGCGTTCTACAACACCCGCGCCGAGGTCGATCGCCTGATCGACGCCATCGGCCAAACCATCGAGCTTTTCGGACCGCGAGAGGGCTGAACATGTCGAGCGAAGCGCTGCGCGCGCTCTATCAAGACGTCCTGATCGATCACTATCGTCGTCCGCGCAACTACGGCCCGCTCGCTGCCGACGACGCAGACCGCGGCGTCGTGCAGGACGCCGAGGGCTACAACGCGCTGTGCGGCGATCGCGTGCACGTCGAGGTGCGTCTCGACGACGACCACGTCGCCGACATCGCGTTCACCGGCGAGAGCTGCGCGATCTGCACGGCGTCGGCGTCGGCGATGACCGAGTGCGTGAAGGGCGAAACCCTCGACGCGGTCGACGCCCTGTCGACGCGCTTCCGCGGGATTTTGACCGACCCGTCGGTCGACGCGGCAATGGCTGACGCAGCCGCGGAGGAGCTCGGCGACCTCGGCGCGCTTCTCGGCGTGCGCGCTTACCCGATGCGCGTCAAATGCGCCACCCTCCCCTGGCACACGCTCGCGGCGGCGATCGCGGGCGATGAGGAGTCTGTGTCGACCGAGTAGCGATCGCGGACCCGGCAGGTTGCAACTGTCAGGCGAATACCGTCACTGTACACATCGACGCGTACGCCGATCGACCCGTCATCTGGTTTCACCAATATTTTATGGCAGAGGTGCTCTCTTCTGTCGGCTAGTCATAAAGAGCATAAATATCAAAGGAAATCGGCAAGCCTAGTTGTCCCAGTCGAGTCATCGTCGTTGGCGACAACCCAACATGGGGCATGTATTGATTGGCGAATATGACCACCTCGACAGACATGTCATAACGGCTTTGAAGCTCGATGAGGTTCTCTTCAGCCGGAGCAATGGTGTCTAGCATTTTGCACAAGAGAGTTTCTGTGTCCTCTACGCCGTCCTCTTGAATCTGGAAAAGCCACCCGTGGCTTTCTGCTTTGCGCTTCACATAGGTTGCAACTTGCTCTCCTTTTTCCCAGCTGCGCGTCGGCTCTATTTCCAGAGCCTTCGTCACCGCTGAATGGCAATATTCTGGGCTTGTGATGTACAGCTTGACTTTGACTTCATTGATTTCCGTGCTCATGGCTTCATCCGACTCAAGCCGAGTCACTCCTTCGAACGCGGCAGGCTGTTGATATTCAGGTTCAACGGCTCTCCAGGCCCAGCACCGCTTTTGGGCTTGATATAAAGGTTGCCGTGTTTATCAGCGAAAAGATCCATTTTTGAAGAGGGGCCTTCGCTTTTTTCACCTTCGATGTCGATTCCTGCCTTCTTCAACTTGTCGATTTGACCTTTACTGAGCTTCTTGTCTTGAGCAGGATTTCTGTCGTGGTCAACAAACGCATCTCTGCCTGATTCCTCGGACGATAAGCTCCCCTCGCTTGCCGTCTCGCTCTCCATGAGCGAAATAAACGCATCCGTGACGCGCTGGTCGACCGTTCTCGAGCCAACCTGGATATCGCCTACAGCGCGCCCCGCGGCATAACCTGCAAGTGCGGCGCCTGTGACGAGTAGGCCGGGCGGTGTTGCCGAAGCAACGATTCGTGCTTTGGCAAAAAGATCGGCTGCTGATGCAGCCTGCGTCAGCACAGTCTCAGCGGCTCTTCCATCCGGATCGACCAGCGTGACCGGGTTGTTGAACCCGTAGCTGTACCGGTTCCACGTCTGCGGACGCCTCAGGTTCGCACTCTCCCGAGCCGGGTCAACGCTCAGGAAGCGCGCCGTCCACGGACTGCAGAAGCGCGCCCGCATGTAGTCGAGCTCGACCTGGACGCCGCCGGCTCCGCCGAGCGTACCAAGGTCGCGCTCGTGCCCTGTGAAGCGCTTGCGCTCAGGTTCACTGCTCAACGCTGCGAGATCGATCGGCTCGCCGAAGCCGAAGAAGTGCTGGGTCCGCAGTCCGTCGAAGCGGTCGCCGATCAGCCTGGGCGTGCCCAGATGATCGACCACGTAATCGCGCACGCCGATCGATCCGTCGTCGAAGCGCACGCGCGACGCCAGCATCGTGCCGTCGCGGTACACGTAGTCCTGC